>JAVVHK010000082.1:0-6834 GCA_032249525.1 Bacteroidota bacterium
ATAAGCTGCCCTTGAAGGATTCCCTTGCGCAGCAGAAAACCCCCTCCGCCTAAAGTCTGTATGGGGTAGGGGGGATTTTTTGAGGGGAGGGGGGTTAGGGGCTTTTCTGAGCGGTAGGGTGGGCAAGGAGGAGGGCTTGGGTGGGCGGAGTGGGATAGGTGAGGGTGGGGTTTGACAGTGAGACGAATGCTCCCTGCTGCTTGCCCGAGACCTATTCGGGGCTCTCAAAAGGACTCTCAGTCTGCTCGCCCCACATAATCCTACTGGCTTCAGGGCTTATCCTTCGTCGTCAGGCTCAGGCGACAGAGGAAAGATTTATAGCTATCCGGTGGTGGGATTTTTTTATCTATCTTTGTCTCATGCGGCTCGCTGGAATGTCTGCGGCTATTAAAGCTGCTCTGAGCGTAGTGCTTGTTAGCCTTTTGCAAGCGCAGGGCACCCGTTTGTATGGAGGTGGCGGGTGGTTTTGGGCGCAGTATTCAGGGCTTATGGGTCTGGGGCCCGTAGTGGATGGACTTAGAGCACAGGGGCTTTCCTTTTCGGCGCCGAGTGGGTTTTCAGGCATTGGTGGTGGAGGAGGCGGCTACCTGGGCCGCATCCATATCGGCGGTGAAGGCGGCTACTTCTTCGGCAGTAAGGTAAGTGGGGGCGCTGGCTGGGCCCGGCTGGGTTACTTTTTCCCCCTGAGGGGTGGTTTTATCATCATGCCGGTGGGTATAATAGGTGGAGGAGGCCTGACCCTCCAAATCCGGGACGATGGGACAGCGGTTTCGTTTGGGCAGATTGCTGCTACCCATGCCCCTATTCAGTCTCTGAGTACGGGCGGTATGCTTACGGGTGCTTCCATAGAGGTGCAAAAGAATCTTAGGGGCTTTCTCTTGGGGCTATCGGCGGGATACCTGACGGGGCCTTCCTGGAAAGACTGGGAGACAGCTGAAGGGCGCCGTCTTACGGACGGTCCGCGGGTGAGCCCCGGTATGCCCTACGTCCGCCTGCAGATCGGCGGCGGGGGGTGGGCTAGCCCAGAAAAATAAGTCTTACCCATCCCCCCATTGGGAGCCGAATGTATGCGTCTGTTGTGAGGGGCTAGTGTACGAGCATCCCCTCCAAGCCAGCCGTGATCAGAGTATTCGCACCGAACTCCAAACTCGGGGCTATCGGGTCATTCTGATTCGTCATGATGAGCCGCTTCCCGCCCAGGTCGCTAAGTATCCGGAGGTCTTTGGGAGGGGATACGCAGTCAAATACGTAACTTTAGGACATCTCAGATGGACAAGCTGTTTGAGGAGGGGGCTATATCTGTCCGACACGCCCTTGAACCTCCCCTGAAGTGGGCGGGAGGCAAGCGCTGGCTTGTTCCCTATCTTAGGCGGCTGTGGGCTGCGCATCAGCATCGTCGGCTCGTTGAGCCGTTCTGCGGCGGGCTTTCGGTTACCTTGGGACTCCAGCCTGAGCGAGCGCTGCTCAACGACATCAACCCGCACCTTATCAACTTCTTCCGCTGGCTGCAGCGCGGGCTGCGGATTACCATCCCCATGGAGAATAACGCCGGGCTTTACTACCAGCACCGCGCACGCTTCAACGAGCTCATCCGCTCCGGCAAAGGCGACTCCGAAGAGGCAGCACAGCTCTTCTATTATCTAAACCGCACCGGCTACAACGGCCTGTGCCGTTTCAACCGCAGGGGGGAATTCAACGTGCCCTTTGGGCGCTACCGGAGCATCCCCTACCGGCGCGACTTCACCAAGTACGTGCCCGTACTAGCACAGTGGGAGTTCACCTGCGGGGATTTTGAGTCGGTACCGCTGGAGGAAGGCGACTTTGTATATGCCGACCCACCTTACGACGTGGAATTTCGCCAGTATAGTCCCGATGGATTCAGCTGGGAGGACCAGGTCCGCCTGGCCGAATGGTTGGCGCGGCATCCGGGCCCCGTAGTACTTTCCAACCAGGCTACCGAACGTATTGTGCGGCTGTATGAGCAGCTCGGTTTTCGGCTCACCTTCGTAGACGCTCCAAGGAGGATCAGCTGCACCGGCGACCGAAGCCCTGCACGGGAGGTCATTGCCACGCGAGATCTTTGAGGATGTCCCCAGGGAGCACGAGAACCGGTCGGGTGTTGGAGGAGATGGTACTTCCTGCGCTTCAGTTGGCGGGCTATCCGTACGAGAAGCAATCCTACATCGGCAGGGTGATGGGCGGTCGCCCGTACAAAGCCGATCTCCTTGTGCACGACCGGGCAAGCGGGCGCAGGATCGTGGTATCGCTCAAGTGGCAGCAGGTCGCTGGAACGGCTGAGCAGAAGATCCCCTTTGAAGTGATAGCGCTCCTGCAGCTGCTGGAGAGCGGAGCATGTGACGATGCTTACCTAGTCCTGGGCGGCACGGGCTGGACGCCGCAGGTGAGGGAGTTCTACCTTAATGGGGGTCTTTGCAGGTTTATACCGGAAGCTAAGCGGGTCCGGATCGTCGGACTGGAGGAGTTCATCAAGCTTGTCAATAACCGCCGGCTGTGATTGCGCCAAACTCGACCCGCTCTCGGCAGAGCCCAACCGGACATCAAGAGAAATAGGTACTTAGGGAGGCCGCCCAAATAGTGAGTAGAAGGTTTTTTCTTTGCCCCGTGCATTCGTCAGAGTTTCTGGAAAGTCCTGCCTTTCAAGACTTTTTCCGACGCATAGAAGCGGGGTTTGGGGCGCGATGGGAGGCTCTGCTCTCGGCTCGGGCGGAGCGCCTTGCGGCCCCTCATCCCGCTCGACAGACCATTCGTGCAGGCCAATGGCAGGTGGCTCCCCTCCCCACTCCCCTTCAAAAACGTTACGTGGAAATCACAGGCCCCGCCGACCCTAAAATGATTATCAACGCCCTCAATAGCCGAGCCGATGGCTTCATGGCTGATCTGGAAGATGCTTTTACGCCCCACCCCACTAAGCTCCTCACGGCTTATGAGGCCCTCTATAAGGCCGTGCGGGGCCAGCTCCGGCATACGACCGATGGCAAAACCTACGAACAGGACCCCACTTCCCCCACTTTCCTTCATGTTCGGCCGCGAGGGCTCCACTTAGTGGAAAAGCAGTTGTTGCCCCGCCCTTTCAGTGGGGCCTTTCTGGATGCGGCGGTGTATTTATTTTACAATGCGGAGGCGCTTTTGGAGCGAGGGCGCTTTCCCGCTTTGTATCTGGCAAAGTTGGAACATGCCGACGAAGCTCGTCTTTGGCATGAGTTCCTCACCTTTTGCGAGGGTTACTTGGGCCTTCCGTTGGGGACTATTCGGGTTACCGTCCTCATAGAGACGCTGGGGGCGGCCCTTCAAACCGAAGAGATACTTTACGAGCTGCGGGATCGCATTACGGCTCTCAATGCTGGCCGATGGGACTATCTATTTAGCATCGTCAAGCATCTTTTGCGTATCGGAGGCCCGCTCTTGCCAGAAAGGCACCTACTCACGATGAAGGAGCCATTCTTAGAGGCCTATGCGCTGGAAATCGTCCGCTCGGCGCATAAGCGTGGCGCCTTAGCTATTGGAGGAATGTCGGCCTTCATTCCCAGCCGAAAAGACCCCGCCCTCAACGAAAAAGCCCTCCAAGCCGTAAAAGCAGATAAAGAGTTAGAGATAGAGCGGGGTTTTGACGGGGCGTGGGTGGCGCATCCCGACCTGGTGCCAGTAATTCAGGAGACTTTTGCCAATGCCTTTCAGGGGGCGCCCAATCAGCTCCACCGCATTCCTAAGGAGGTCTCGGTTGAGCAGATCACCGCTTTTCCAGCTTTGGGAGAGAGGCCTCTCTCTTCCGAAGCGCTGTATCGGCTGATAGAAGTGGCTCTTTTGTATTTGGAGAGCTGGCTACAGGGTCAAGGAGCCGCGGCAATCCACCACCTTATGGAAGATGCGGCTACGGCTGAAATTGCTCGCGCCCAACTCTTTCAATGGCTAAGGGCCACCCCTCCACCCCGTACCGAAGATGGACAAGAGGTGTCTGTTTTCCTATACGAGTCTTATATTCGCCAAGTCCAAAAAGCTCATTCTCACCTCTCTTCCCAGGCGGTACGACTTTTGCAAGACCTTTTGTACGCGCCTGATTTCATTCCTTTCTTCACGAGTTATGCATATGAACGTTACCTCTCATAACGGCGATTTTCGGGTCCGAGTTGCTCAGTTGGCGCAGGAGTGGCGCACTAATCCGCGCTGGAAAGGCATTACCCGCCCTTACCGCCCAGAAGATGTGATTCGCCTGCGAGGGTCACATGATTGGAGTTATCCGTTGGCCGAGCGTGGGGCGCAGCGCCTGTGGAAAGCCTTGCACACGGAGCCTTATGTGGCGGCGCTGGGATGCCTTACGGGTCTGCAAGCCGTGCAAGCCGTGCAAGCCGGTCTCCAATCCGTTTATGTGAGCGGCTGGCAAGTGGCTGCTGACGCCAACGTGGCGGGCCAAACTTACCCCGACCAGAGCCTATATCCTGTTGAAAGCGTCCCCACCCTCGTGCGTCGCATCAATAACGCCCTTTTGCGGGCCGACCAGATTGAGTTTGCCCAAAACCCGGAGAAAGGCGCCTCGCGCGATTGGCTGGTGCCCCTCGTGGCCGATGCCGAAGCCGGCTTCGGCGGCAACCTCAATGCCTACGAAATCATGAAAATGATGATTGAAGCGGGGGCCGCTGGGGTGCACTTTGAGGACCAGCTCTCCTCAGCGAAAAAATGCGGCCACCTGGGTGGAAAAGTTCTCGTCCCCACCCAGGAAGGCATACAGAAGCTCATTGCTGCTCGGCTCGCCGCCGATGTCCTGGGCACTTCCACTATCCTTATCGCCCGTACCGATGCCTATAGCGCTACCTTTATCACCTCAGATATTGACCCCGCGGACGAACCCTTCATAGATAAGAGCCGGGGCCGCTCGGCCGAAGGCTTCTATTATATTCGCTCAGGCGTAGAAATGGCCATCGCTCGCGGATTGGCTTATGCACCTTATGCCGACCTCTTATGGTGGGAAACCAGCACTCCCGACCTCGGCGAAGCCCGAGAATTCGCCCAAGCCATCCACGAAAAGTATCCCAATAAGCTCCTCGCCTACAACTGCTCCCCCTCCTTCAACTGGCGCGCTTTCCTCTCCGAAGCCGAGCTCCTCACCTTCCGAGAAAAGCTCGCCGAAATGGGATACAAATACCAGTTTATCACCTTAGCTGGCTTTCACGCCCTCAATACCAGCATGTTTGAACTGGCGCTGGCTTACCAGCAGCGCGGCATGGCAGGCTACGCCGACCTCCAAAGTCGGGAGTTTGCCCTTCAAGAAAAAGGCTTCAAAGCCGTCAAACATCAGTCTTTTGTAGGGACGGGCTACTTTGATGCGATACAGGAGATTGTTACGGGCGGCTTGACTGCTATTACCGCCATGAAAGGCTCCACCGAAGAGGCCCAGTTTTAGTAGAGCCTCACAACTCTGCGTTAGCCCTGCGGATTGGGCTGTGAAGATCTTCCCTTTTGCGTATCTTTGAGGGGAAAGCATGGACCGGGAAGCGTATTTGCGGGAGCAGATGGAGGTATATCCGGAGGACCCTTTTTGGCCGCACACGCTGGGGGTTTGGCTCATGGGTCAGGGGCGCTTTACTGAAGCCGAAGCCGCTTTCCAAGAGGCCCTGCGCCGCAGCCCCACCTACACCGCTACCTACTACCAGATGGGACTTCTCTACGAAATGCAAGGCCAAACCGATAAAGCCCTCTCTGCCTTCCGCGAAGGCGAAAAGCTCGCCGCCGACCAGCGCGACCTACGCCTGCTGAAAGACTTCCGAGCGAAACTCAGCTTCTACTTAGGCATAGATGAACCTTGATGAACTTTTCACCCCCGGCTTTCTTTGGAGGCTTTTGGGGAGAGTTGGAAGGGGTCTCTGGCTCTTTAGTTTGGTGTGGGGACAAGGGAATGCCTTCGGAGTGCGAGGCGGGATCAGCCTTTATCAATATCGCACGGAGTATGCCCAGTTTTTTACGCGCCTTGGTGTAGAGGTAGGTGCTGCAGGTCACATAGAGCTTTTTGAGGGTCGCAAAAGCAAGCTCCGCCATGGGCTGGCTCCGGCTTTCGGGTATTTGATGGGTCATTCGCGGTTGATTTTAGACAGCAGTATCTACATCTCTCCACTTACGGGTCGGCCGCTCCAGGGTATTGCCCAGGCTCATACCTATACGCACTTCATTTACATGGAAGGGTTGTGGCGGCTTACCTTTGACGCTGAGGGGGCATTGGCGCTGGGGGGCGGCCCCCAGGTTCTTATTCCGTTTGGACAGACGCTCATGTTAGAGTACGAGACGCCAGACGGCCAGCCCATTCAGGAATGGAATCGCGTCGCCCTGAGCGATGTCCGCAAGGTGATGCCGCCCGTCATAGGGAACCTCGCCCTCCTTTTGGAGCTGCGGATAGCTTCCGGGATACGGCGGGAGGTATTTCTCTATGGGCGAACAACCCACCAAATCAATCGGTATCTGTGGCCAACGGGGTTTCTGGGGGGTCTGAGCCTTTTGTGGAAGTCAAAGCCCTCTTAGCTGCTCGCTCTTCATGCCGAGCTGCATCCCGCTGGGTTTTGAGCGCTAACTTCCTTTCAAAAGCTGCCTGTAAGTCTATACCCGTCTGATTGGCCAGGCATAAAAGCACGAAGAGAATATCCGCCATTTCTTCACCTAAGGCGTCGGGGTGGGGATTTTCCCCCGCTTTGAAGGATTGATCGCCATAGTGGCGGGCTATGAGGCGGGCCAGTTCGCCCACCTCCTCCATGAGAATAACTGTATTCGTGAGCACAGAAAAGTACCCTTTGCCCACATCCCGAATCCAGTCATCCACCTCTTTCTGGAGGA
>JAVVHK010000083.1:0-6771 GCA_032249525.1 Bacteroidota bacterium
CTGACATAGCGATTGGGGCGGGGGAGCCAGCTGGCGGCCCAGCGGGCTCCTCCGGCAAAGGTCCACCGATCCCATGCCCGATGCCCTATCTCTATGCTCTCATAGAGGCCGCTGAGAGGGAAGCGGTGCTTTCCGAGGATTTTCCTCACACGCACGCTATGGAGGGCTTTGAGATAGGGGAGGGTTTCGCGGAGCTGCTGGGAGCGTCAGCCAATCTGACCCCCTACGGGATAGCCTTTTTCGTGAGCGAGGGTGGCTAATCAGGCGTCCCATGCGTCCCGCCCCACCAGAAAAAGCCGCATGAGCGAAAGTACAGGCTTTTCGGAGTACCTTTGTTTTTGTTTTGAATGAAAGTATGTGGCTACTTCTGAAGCCAGAGGCTTCGGCTGAGGAGATAGAGTGGGTTTTGCGGGCGCGGGGCTGGCCGTATGAGGTTCGGAAGATAGGGGAGCGGGAGGTTATTGTGCTGCCGGTGAATGGGCAGGCGGTGCAGGAGGTAGCTTCCTGGGAGGGGGTGGAGCGGGTGATTGGGGAGGGTGAGGGTCAGCCGGCGCTGGTTTATGCGGCGAAAGGGGAGTGGTCTATTGGGTCGTGGCGCCGGGGGGAAAGGCTTCTCTGGATAGCGGGGCCTTGTAGCGTGGAGAGCCGTAGCCAACTTCTAAGTACAGCTCGGGCCCTTCGGGACATAGGCGTTACAGCCCTGCGGGGCGGCGCCTTCAAAGCCCGAACCTCTCCTTACAGTTTTCAGGGCCTGGGAGCCGAAGCCATAGACCTCCTTCTGGAAGCTAAATCCGAGACCGGCCTCCCCCTCTGCGTAGAAGTCTTATCTGAGACCCACTTGCCTCTGTATGAGTCCATAGACATTTTGCAGGTGGGTGCCCGCAATATGGACCACTACGAGCTTTTGAAGGCCGTAGGTAAGATGGGTAAGCCCGTTCTACTCAAACGCAATCCGCAAGCTACGCTGACAGAGTTTTTATTTGCCGCAGAGTATGTGCTCTTGTATGGGGCGCCGGTGGTGATATTGTGCGAGCGGGGGATACGGACGTATGAGCGGCGGCTGAGGTATACTTTGGATGTGGGGGGTATAGCGGTCTTGCGGTCGGAGGTGGGTTTGCCGGTGATAGCGGATCCCTCTCATGCGGCGGGCGAAGCGGCCTATGTGGAGGCGCTTGCGTTGGCCGCCATTGGCGCAGGCGCCGAAGGCCTCATCGTGGAGGTCCATCCCGAGCCTTCTACGGCTAAGTCCGATGCCCAGCAGCAGCTGCTGCCCGATCAGTTTGCCCGTCTCTTTGAGAGGGCCAATCGGCTCTGGGCTACTTTACACGACAGAGCCACTCCAGTCCTAAGTGCAAAAGACGTTTCATCAGCTCCTCCAAGGAAGGACCGCCATTAGTATAACCGAAGGCTCCCTCCTCCCGCTGCGCAATACCCAGACATAAAGCGGCGGCTTCATGCCCCAGACTTTTAGCCAGCCCAAGGAGAGCCGCCGCTTCCATCTCTATGTTTTGGATAGTTTGTCCTTGGTAGGAGAAACCGGCCATGAGAGCAGGGATGTCGGAATGCCGAACTTTTCCGACTAAAGAACGCCCCTGAGGCCCATAAAAGCCAGGCGCACTGTAGGTTCCTCCCCGTACGAAGTGGCCTTCCCATGAGACTTTTTCGGCCAGAGCTTTGAAGGTGGGGCCGCTATGCACGCCATACCAGGGGAGTTTGGCTCGTTTTCGGGAGGCCCAGTAATCCTGAAAGGCGGTAGAGAGCGCCTCGTCCATAAAGTTTTCATAGAAGAAGGGTAGGGGGTCAATCCCAATGGCCCAGTCGGTAAAGACGACTGTGCCGACGGGGGTGCGGGATTGCAGGAGTCCGCTGGTGCCAATCCGCAGAAAGTAGAGTTTTTTCCGAGTGGGGAAAGGGATGCCTCGGCTGAGGTCAATATTGTGGAGGGCCTCCAGCTCTAAGAGGGTGATTTCTGTGTTGTCGGGACCGATGCCTGTGCCAATAACGGAGATCAGATGGCCCCGATACAGGCCGGTAATCCAGCGAAATTCCCGATGTTGGCCTTCATGGAGGATTTGCGAGAAGAAAGGGCGGGCCAGCTCCACGCGCTGCGGATCCCCTACGAGGAGGCAACAAGGAGCCGCCTGATCAGGACGCATAGCTAAATGGTAGATAGAACCGTCAGGGTTGAGAGGGAGTTCACTGCGCTTCATAGAGCTAAGGCAAAGAAAGGTTTTTTTGTGAAGAGCAGGGGGCTATCGGCTTAGATTTCCATGAGTGCTTGGGTGATGGCCTCTAATGACTTTTTGGCATCTCCGAAGAGCATGTAAGTATTTGGCTTGTAGAAGAGTTCGTTTTCCACGCCGGCGAAACCGGGGTTGAGGGAGCGTTTGAGCACGACGACGGTGCGGGCTTTATCTACTTCTAAGATGGGCATACCGTAGAGGGGGCTGGAGGGGTCGGTTTTGGCGGCGGGGTTGACGACGTCGTTGGCGCCGATGACGAGGGCTACATCCACCTGCGGGAAGTCGGGGTTGATACGTTCCATTTCCCACAGGAGGTCATAGGGTACATCGGCTTCAGCTAAGAGGACATTCATATGGCCGGGCATACGGCCAGCTACGGGATGGATAGCGAAACGAACCTCTACGCCTTTTTTCTGGAGGGCATCCAGGAGTTTCTTGACGGCATGTTGGGCCTGAGAGACGGCCATGCCGTAGCCGGGCACGATCACGACGGACCGTGCATAACTCAGCATCAGGGCTACATCTTCCGCTGAAGTTTGTCGGACCGTGCGGCCTTCTGCGGAAGCGGCGCTCACCTGTCCCCCCACCGCTTCAAAGAGCACACTCCAAAGCGACCGATTCATAGCCTTAGACATGATAGTGGTGAGAATGAAGCCCGAGGCCCCTACCAAAGTCCCCGCAATGATGAGGAGGTAGTTTTGGAGCACGAAGCCCGTTGCGGCTGCTGCCAAACCCGAGAGAGAATTCAGAAAGGACACGATGACGGGCATATCGGCCCCTCCCACCGGTAAAACCATCCACACGCCTAAGATAGTAGCGATGGCTGTGAGAAGCCCGAAAAGCCCTTGGGCGGGTGTAGCTATTGCCCAGACGAGAAGTACAAGAGCGGCGACCAGCCACAAGCCAGTCTGATAATGATGCCCCGGAAGGACGATAGGCCGTCCTGTGATGACCTCATGCAGTTTGCCTGCAGCTATCAGACTGCCTGAAAGCGTCGCCGCTCCAATGAGGATACTAAGTCCCACTGTCAGGAGCCAGACCGGAGAATCTTCACCTTGGGGGACTCTTCTTAGCACTTCTACTAGGCCCACGAGGGTGGAAGCTCCCCCGCCAAATCCATTGAGGAGAGCTACCATTTGAGGCATAGCCGTCATTCGGACCCGCAAAGCCATCCAGGCGCCCAGCGCTCCTCCCAGCACCACCCCCAGCAGAATCCACTCATACCGCACAATCTCCTGGTAAAAGAGCGTGGCTATAGCCCCCATCAGCATGCCCAAAGCCCCCAGCCCATTCCCTAAGCGGGCCGTACGAGGAGAGTTGAGCAGCTTGATAGCGATAATGAATAAGGCCGAGGCGACCAGGTAAGTAGCTTGGATAAGCGTATCTCTCATTGTCGGCGGAACATCTTGAGCATGCGGTCGGTAACGAGAAATCCTCCGACTACATTGATCGTGGCTAAGGCTACGGCGGCTACGGCCAGCCCCACGGAAAGGGGGTTTTCTTCGCTGCCGGCGGCGATGAGGGAGCCTATGAGGGTGATACCGGAAATGGCATTGGAGCCAGACATGAGCGGGGTATGCAGAGTCGGTGGCACTTTGCTGATAAGCTCAAAACCCAAAAATACAGACAGCATGAATACGAATAAGGCGAAAAGAAGTTCGGTCATGGGTTAGGCGGGTTGTTTAGTTTCTGTAGGCTGGCCCTGATAGAGGAGGCAGGTGGCTTGGAGGATTTCGTCGTTGAGGTGGAGGGTGAAGGAGCCATTTTGATAGAAAAGGCGGAGGAATTCGTAGAAGTTTCTGGCGAGCATTTGGGAGGCGTGGAGGGGGATAGTGGAGGGTAGGTTGAGGGGGGCGATGAGGGTGATGCCTTGGATGGATTGGGTTTGGCCGGGGATGGTGTCTTCGCAGTTGCCGCCGGTCTCAGCGGCCAGGTCTACGACTACGCTTCCGGGCTTCATGCGGCGGAGGGCTTGGCGGGTGACGATTTTGGGGGCGGGTCGGCCGGGCAGGGCTGCGGTGGTGATGAGGATGTCGGCTTGGGCGATAACTTCTTCCAGGGCGGCCTGCTGTTGGGCTTGCTCTTCTGGGGTGAGCTCGCGGGCGTAACCGCCAGTGCCTTCGGCTTTTAGATGGGGTAGCAGGTCTAAGAATTTAGCGCCGAGGCTTTCTACCTGTTCTCGGGCGGCGGGCCGTACATCGTAGGCTTCCACGCGGGCGCCGAGGCGACGCGCTGTAGCAATGGCTTGAAGGCCCGCTACCCCCGCACCGATCACCAGCACCCGAGCCGGCGTCAAAGTCCCCGCCGCTGTCGTAAGCATAGGCATCACCCGACCATATTCTACTGCGGCCAAAAGCACCGCCTTGTATCCAGCGAGGGCTGCCATGGACGAAAGCACATCCATACTCTGCGCCCGAGTAATGCGAGGAAGCTTCTCCAAAGCATAGACGGTCCAACCTTGCCTTTGAAGCCAAGCCAGCCGCTCCGGATAGCGCCAAGCATTGAGATGACCTATCAGCACTTTGCCCGTGGCCGTAGGGAAAGCCGTCAGATCCGGCATTTCCAAAGAAAGAAGAATGTCTGCCTGAGCTAAGAGCTGGGCCTTATCCGGGACAATCTGAGCCCCAGCTTCTTGATAGGCTTCGTCGGAAAGGAAGATACTTGCCCCTAGGCCGCGCTCTATCAGAACCTCTAAGCCCAACGCTTTCAACTTGGGGATGTATTCCGGCAGGATGGGGAGTCGGCGTTCTGAGGGATTCTCCCGCCACAAGGCAACCCGCATGAGCGCAAATGTAGAGAAAAGCCCACTTTTGCCCTGAGTGGCCCGCATCCGAGTCTGGCATTTTGCAGGTACTATCAATCGTCATGACTTCATTGATACGATAGTGCGGTACTTAGATTGGGAGCGGTTTGAGATGGGGGTGGTCACCTTCTCTCGGGAGAGTAACATAGAGTCGCCTCAGTATGAAGAGGTAGGTATTCCTCATCGGGTGATACCTGTCTCGTCGTATAGGGCTTATGGAGCCTATGTGAGGGCGGCTTGGCGGCTGGCGCAGATGCTTCGCCAAGAAGGGGTACAGATTTTACATGCGCATCATTACTGGGAGGGGTTTATAGCGGCCTTAGCTAAAAAACTATACCCGCGTGTGCGGCTGGTTTTACATCGGCATTACACAGAGGATGTTTTGCGTTTGCCGCCGCTCAAACGGCGTGTTTTGCTGGGGCTTGAGCGGTGGATGTATAAGCAGGCGAATAGGTTAGTGGTTCCGACGGACTTCATGGCTCGGCTTGTGAGACAGCTACATCCTAAGGTGGGGCATGTAGAGGTGATTCCGTATGGTTTTGCGTTTTCGGCGGAGAAGTATCAGCGGCCATCCGAGGAGCGGCGGCAGGCGGTGCGGGCCCAACTTGGGGCTTCGGATGGGCACTTTGTGATCATAAATGTAGCTACGCATCGTTTGCAGAAGGGACAGCATATTTTACTGCGAGCTTTTCAGAAGTTTTATGGGGTTGTGCCGCAGGGGCGTTTGTGGCTAGTGGGGGAGGGGCCAGAGACGCCGATGTTGAAGGCTTTAGCGGAGGAGTTAGGTCTTTTGCGGGGAGGGGTGGAGGCGCCGTGTCGGTTTCTGGGGTGGCGGCGGGGTTTGGAGGTGCGAGACCTGATAGCGGCTTCGGACCTCTTCGTCCATCCCACTTTTAGCGAGGCTTTTCCGCAAGTGATGGTAGAAAGTCTGAGCTTAAGTGTGCCCTTGGTGATTACGCCTGTATCGGGAGCTGTGGATTATCTAAGGCATGGGGAAACGGCCTGGTTGGTACCCAGAGAAGATTTAGCGGCCCTCGCAGAAGCGCTTCTTTACCTTTATCAGCATCCCGATGTTCGCCTTGCCATAGCCCAAAGGGGTCAAGCTTTCGTACGGGAGGCATTTCACTACATGCAAGTCAACCAAAAATATGAACAGCTCTATGCCAGCCTCGTCTGAGGTGTTGCCAGTCTCGGTGATTATTCCGGCGTATAATGAGGAGGTTTCCTTAGGGTTGCTTTTGGAGGATTTGCGAGTGCAGGAGCGGCCGCCTGCGGAGGTGATTGTCGTGGATGCGGGTTCTACGGACCGGACGGCGGAGGTAGCTCGGGCTTATGCGCCCTGGGTGCGGGTAATTTCAGTGGATCGGGCTTACCCGGGTCAGGCCCGCAACATCGGGGTAGCTTATGCCCAATATCCTATCATTGCTTTTTGGGATGGCGAAATGCGCATAGCCCCGCAGACGTTAAAGCACCTTTGTGAGCCTATTTTATCGGGTAAGGCGGACTTTGCACAGGGGCGATTGTATCTACGGGAGGGAAGTGACGTTTTCTGGGTATATGCGACGATTTTGCTGGGAAGTTTTGTAGCGGATGAGAAGGGCATTTATGGCCTACATCCCGTGGCATGCTGTGCTATGAAAAAGTCTTTATATGTGCAGGTGGGAGGCTGTCCTCCGTATCGGGCTTCGGAGGATCATATATTTCGTTGGGCGGTGGAACGAAGCG
>JAVVHK010000084.1:0-6761 GCA_032249525.1 Bacteroidota bacterium
GCGGCCAGCCCGTAGGGCTGGCCGCCGCCAAAATATCTCTCTCCATTCAAAATGGTTTTTGATTGCAAATGGCATAAGAGGTTGCAAGTACGAAAATGTACTCTCACAAAAACCCGGGTTCATGGACAAGGCTGCATTTGCTTATGGAAAGAGGGAGTGATCATTGCAGGTGGTTCTTGATATGCGTACCCATTGGATAATGGGGGCGATGAGCCTTGCCTGTGGCTTGATTGAGCAGACGAGGACCCTGATTAGGGCGAAAGCCATGCCTGTCACCGGCTGAGCCTCGCTCTATAAACGCTAAGGGTACTTGCTTTTGGGGGCGGGGACTGGGTGGAGTGCTCAGTCCCCGCATGGCTTTTGAGGGGGCGGAGAGGGGGGGATTCGAACCCCCGATTCCGCTCATCGCGGAATACCTGATTTCGAGTCAGGCCCGTTCGACCACTCCGGCACCTCTCCACGGCAAAAATACAACCCTTTTCGGGTCGGAAACCCTTATGGAGGTTCGGCTGGTAGTTTTCTGACAGGCTCAAGGCAGATTGGGGATTTTTCTCTAAACTTGCACCATGCAGAGGTTTCGTTTTTATCCTGTCGTTACTTGGTTTGTTTTGAGCGTGGTTAGTTTTGGGTATGCGCAGGAGGAGGTTCTGATTTTGCGGCGGGTAGCTCGGGAGTTTCGTCCTAAGGGCGAAGAGCGGAAGCAGGAAGCTGTCCAGACGCTGTACTTACGGGGGCGGGTAGTAGATGAAAAGTCCGGGGAGCCGCTCGCAGGCGCTTATGTGCGGGTATTGGGGAGCGTGTTGGGAGCGGTAACCGATGATAAGGGGGAGTTTCGGATTGCGACGACGATAGCTGATCCGGTGCTGGTGGAGGTGAGTTATATAGGGTATCAAAGTCAGCGGGTGAGTCTTTTACCTGGGCCTTCTCAGAGGGCACCTGAGGAGATTCGGCTGAGGGAGCAGGAGATCATAGGGGAGGAGGTGGTGATTTCGGCCTCACGGATAGAGGAGGCTTTTATGCGTTCGCCGGTGCAGGTGGCTCAGCTTTCCGGGCGTTTAGTAGCCGACTCGCCTACACCCCTATTCTCCCAGACGCTCTCTTTTCTGCCTGGGGTGCAGGTGATGCATACCAGCTTCACCTTCCCGGTCATCAATACCCGAGGCTTTGGCCATACACGAAATACGCGCTTTATCAATCGGGTAGATGGCATTGAGATGCAATCTACAGCGCTCAATGTTCCGGTGATTACTTTTACGAGCCCTGCCGAGATAGACATCGCTAAGGCAGAAGTGGTAGCTGGGCCGGCCTCCGCCCTATACGGTCCAAACGCCTTCAATGGCGCCCTCTCTACCACCCTGAAAGACCCCTTCCAATATCCCGGCCTTTCGGTGTGGCTACAGACAGGCGTCAATCATATAGCCAGCCCAGACCGTTCGCCCGCCCCCTACTATAATGCCCAGATACGCATCGCCCACAGCTGGAAGAACCGTTTCGGGATAAAGGCCACCTTTCAGTGGCTTAGTGGGGTGGACTGGTATGCCAGTAGCACTCGGGACATCGGTTCGTATGCGGGGGCTACGGGGATTTACGCCCTTCCCGGCCCCGAGAATCCCGGCTACAAGCCTGAAAATGGCTACGGCTATGATGCCCGGATATTCATCAGTCCGGGATCCTTACCCTTCGCTAATGGGACCCCCATGCCCGGTCTGTATATCGCTCGCACCGGCTATTTAGAGCCCGAGTTACTTACGCCAGAAGCTCGGATTCTCAAAGGCTCAGCCGGTTTCACCTATCGTCTTTCTGACCAGATAGAGGTCTCTCTTTTTAGTCATTTAGCGACGGGAAGCACTATTTATCAGGCTAATACGCGCTATGCCTTGTACGGATTTCTTTATCAGGCGCATAAGTTGGAGATCAAGCATAATCGTGGTTTTGTGCGTCTGTATGGGATGAAGGAGGACGGGGGGCGTTCGACGCCGCTGGGCGTGCTTGGCGCTAACCTCCTCAATGTGGTCAAGCCGCATACCGTGTGGTTTCCGCAGTTCCTTTTGGCTTATGGGGGGTACTTAGAGGCATCCATGAGTGCGGCAGATAAGGCGGCGTTTGAAGCGTATTATGGCTTTCCCGTGCCGGCGATGGGCGATGCCGCGGCGGCTCGCCGTTTGGCGGATGCCGATACTCGGTATCTGATGCAGCTGCCCACAGCGGCACCAGTGGCAGGCTTCTTAGGTACCCGTTGGGATGTAGGCGAAGCCCGCCCCCTTCCCGGCTCCCCTCGCCTACGAGCTCTGATAGACTCTCTGCTCCATATCCCAATCACCCAAGGAGGGGGACGACTCATTGATAGGTGCGGCCTCTACCATCTGGAGACCCAGTATGAACTTCCTCGGATAGCCGGCATTCAGACTTTGATTGGAGGCAACTTCCGCCTTTTTGAAATCAACTCAGCGGGAACGATATTCATTGACACGACGGGGAAGCCCTTTTGGAACTATGAGTACGGGGCCTTTGTCCAGATGCGGCGAGGCTTCTGGGAAGAGCGGCTCCAACTCACAGGGGCCGTGCGGTTTGACCAGCGGCAGTACGTGCTGCGGGGACGCCTGACACCCCGGCTCATGGCCACCTACGCCGTGGATAAGAAGGGGCACCATGTCGTACGGGGCGGCTATCAGATGGGCTTTCGCAATCCTATCACTGAGGCGCTCTTTATTCGCCTGCAGACGGATGCTCTGCTGATTGGAGCGCTGCCCCAAACAGACCGGGCGCTGGGTATTGCTGGCACAAATAACTATACTTTGGCCTCGGTGAAAGCCTATCGGGAAGCCATCGCGAGAGGGGTACCTCCGGAGCAGGCCGCCCAACTCTTACGCAGCGTCCCCATCAATGGCCTACGTCCAGAGATTGTGCATGCCTTTGAGGTAGGCACGCGGCACCAGCTTTTGAACCAGCGGCTCCTCATAGACCTCTCCTACGCCTACAATCGTTACAAGGACATCCATGGCACTATTCGTATATATGGGCCCGCAGACCCCACGCAGCAGCTTTCTCCCGCCGATGTCGATTCTAACCGCCTCTCTCCTTTGTACGGACGCTATTACAATATTCCAGGCACTCCTCAGGCGCAGTTTTTCACGGTGGGACTTCAGTATCAGCTTATGCGTCATCTAAGGCTCGCAGGAGGTTACACCTACGCCCAGGCCTGGGGCCTGGAAGAGGGAAAGAGCTTAGACCCCGGGCTTATTGTGGGCTTCAACACGCCTCCCCATCAAACCAGCTTAGGGCTTATCGGAGAGGAGATAGGGGGGCGCTGGGGCTTTCAGGTGTGGCATCAGTGGGTGCATGCGTATTACTTTGAGGCAACGAACTTTCAAGGGATAGTGCCTACATACAATCTCTTTCATGCGCAGGTGAGCTACCGGCTACCCCAGTGGTCAATGCAATTCCGAATAGGGGCGCAAAATCTGCTCAACTTCTATCATATAGAGGCCCGGGGTGGGCCCGCGATCGGGGGGCTATATTACTTCCAGGTGATGTATGATCGGCTGGGGTGGTGAGCCCTTAGAGGTCGGCCTCAATGCGGAGAAACCAGCCTCGGGAGAGAGGGGCGCTGGCATTCTTGTAGAGGGTTGGGGAGAGACGGCTCAAAGCCCGGGCATAGCGAGCTAAGGTTTGGGGAAGCCAGTTTTTGAGGCGGAGGCCGAGCTCGGGATAGGAGCGGCCATCTAAGAAGGCGCCTTGGACTAAGATCGCTATGGTGGGGGTCCAGAGGCGCGGTTTGGGGAAGCGGCTATTGGGTATTTCCCAACTGAGAAAGGTATAGCCAAAATGGCGGCCCCAGCGTTTCTCCGGGTGCGCCGAAAGGGTAAAGGGCTGACTCAGGAGCGCATTAGGGGATAAAGTGCGTAGGTAATGATGCCACAAGAGAGGCACGGTAGGGCCGATCTGGCCGCCAGACAGACGCAAGGAGAGGTGGGCCCATCTGCCCCAGCGCCACTGATGAAAGAGGTCGGCTTGCCAGAACCAGCTGTCAGGGTCCCAGCCGGTCATAGGCATGAGCCAGCCGCCCCCTAAGCGCAGCTGAGGATACGCCGCCTCCACCCGCCAACGGAGACTCCCCCGCTCTAAAAAAGTCTCTTTCGGCGAGACTTCCAGGCCTGCTTTGAGAAGGTAGCGACGCACGGGTTCATGGTCAGGGGCAAGTCGCTCTACGAGGCCCCCTTCCGAGAGCAGCCAGAGGTGCCCCAGCAGAAAGAGCCGGACAGAGGCCAATAGCTGCCGCTGCCGCACCAGCGACTCCCAGCCCAAGTCATACGCCCGGGCAAAGCGCTCATACGGACTCTGCGTAAGCGGAAGAAACATCGGCCGCTCGTCTAAGAGGCGGGGCAGAGTTCGCTCCACTACATCATCACGAAAGGATAGTCGCAGGAGGGCGGTCTGGCCTGCTTCTATTTCGGCGCCGTAGCGCCAGGGGGTTCCCGCCAGGCCGGCTTGGCGTTTGGTGCCATACCCGCCCCATACCCGCAATCGGACCCAGGAAGACACTCTATCACTCGTCTCTACGCCAATTTGCGGACGCCACCCCTCCCCCGCATGGTAAAGCAGAAAAGGGCGCAATGCCAGGTTGATGGCTCCCATGGGTATTCGCCCGCTTATCAGGGAGGGGGTGTCAAAAAGAGGTTTCAGCCGACGCAGGTTAGTCTGGGCCACCAGACTATCCAGAAATCGGTAAGAGCTGATCTCGGCAGGGGAAAGCTTCTCTACTCGCTCACTATCCGAGAGGAGCGGCACCTCGGCCGGCAAGAGGATGCGCTGACCCGGGGAGGGCTTCATGCCCGGAGGAACTTCTATCTCACGGAGGTAGGAACGGGTTTTCACGAGGAGCGGCAAAGACCTCTGGGACAATCGGGCTTGCAGGAGGGCTTCGGTATGGAGCTGCGTAGGGAACCACAAGGTATCCCCCAACTTCGTATAGACCTGCTCAATGGAAAAGGCCTCTATGGAAGCTGTAGAGGCCTCCGCCTGGGAGAAACGTACCCGACCCTGCACGCTAACTAAGGCATAATCCGGCACGGCTATGTAAAGATGCCCGTACATTCCCCAGGATTCTTTGGTGGGGAGCGGAAAGAAGCGAATGTGGTAGAGGGTATCTTCGCCGCGGTAAAGGGTATCTAAGAGTTCGTAATCATAATACGAGAAGGCGAGGGGGCCGATGGGGCTGGCGAAACGTTTTGTGAGGATGGGAATCCAGCTTTCATAAAGTCCGAGGGGCTGAAAGGAGGTAGGCGAGAAGAAAGACTGAACAGGAAGGTTTCCCGAGATGCGCTGACGTAAAAGTTTTTCCTGTGTGTGGGCGGGGTCTAAGTAGATTTTGTAGGTTTCTGTCTCCCATATGGTGAGGTAGGCGGGTAAGGAGTCTGAAGCCTTGGCGCGGGAGGAGTCGGGGAGGGTGATGAGGAGTTTGTTGTAGCTTTTGTAGGCATGGGGGATGTTGAGGGGGTTCCAGCGGTTGCGTTGGGCTTGGAGGGCTCGGATGAGGGGGTATGCGGGGTTGTCGCTGGCTCGGATGATGACGGGTGAGACCTCTATGGGGTTTGGGGTGAGGGAGATTCGGGCGGTTTGGGTGGCGGGGAGGCGCTGGGTTATGTAGCCGAGGGCTCGTATTTCTAAGGTGTCGGTAGGGAGGGCCTGGATGGTGAAGCGGCCTTGGAGGTCAGTATGGGTGCCTTGACGGGTGCGCAGGTTTTGGATGGTAACGAAGGGAAGGGGTTCGCCGGTGGTGTCTTGGATGAGGCCTGAGATGGTCTGGGCGGGGAGGAGGCTGAGGATGAGAAGGAGGGATGTGAGGTAGGGGGGCCACCCCGGTGCGGGGCGGCAGGCCCAGCACCGCCACCAGACCCTAAACTTCCACACCCCACAAATAAAACACCTCTTCTCCGCTCCCCAGACCAGCTATTGTACCTTTGCCTTATGAGCAGCTGGTTTGCCAGCCCCTACTACGCCCTCCTCTATGCGCACCGCAACGACACCGAAGCCGAGGGCTTCGTAAAAGTCCTCCTCCAAAAGCTCAACCTGCATCCACCTGCCAAAGTCTTAGATGTCGGCTGTGGTCGGGGACGTTACGCGCGAGCCTTCGCTAAGTATGGATTTGAGGTGGATGCCATCGATTACGCGGTTCAGCCTCTCGACTTACCAGAGGGGGTTAGATTTTACCGGGCAGACTACAGAGACTGGACTCCCCCCCACCTCTATGATCTGGTCGGAAGTTTTTTTTCCAGCTTTGGTCATACGACAAATTGGGAGTCCATCGTTCGGAGCATGAAGGCCCTGCGCCGTTTTGTACGGCCTGGGGGGTATCTGGTGCTGGATTATCTGAATATTGTGAGACGTAATCCCACCCCCTCAGAGATTCGGGAGGTAGGGGGAGTACGGTTTGAAATCGAGCGTTGGCAGGATTCGCATGGGTTGTACAAGCGGATTCGGGTGCGAACGGGGGAGACGGAAGAGGTATATGAGGAGGTGCTATATAAGCTAACGCAGGGGGATTTGGCGATGCTGGCTGAGCGAGTGGGATTGGAGGTGGTAGACTGGTGGGGGGATTATGAGGGCAGGCCATTTTTGGTGGAGGAGAGTCCGAGGTTGATTTTGGTGGGGCGGGCGCCGTTGTAAGAGCGTTGGAGGAATGGCTTAAGATAGATAAAGGCGGAGCGGCGCCTGAGATAGATAATAGGATAAAGGAAGGGCGGGGCGGCGCCGCAGGCGCC
>JAVVHK010000085.1:0-6736 GCA_032249525.1 Bacteroidota bacterium
AAGAGGGACATTTTGAGCGCCCCCCGCCCTGTGGGGCGGGGGCGCTGGGGGGCAGCTACCGCCTAAAAAGTCTGTGCTAGGAAATGGTAAAGCTTCCCGATCACCTCCCCCTCTTTCTCCTGGCGGCTTCCTATGCTACTTGCTGCATCCGGAGGTAGCTTCTTATTCGCGGCAGAAGCCCCCGATCAGCTCCCCGACTTTCTCCCCTTGGCTTCCTACGCTACTCGCTGCATCCAGAGATAATCTCCGATTCGCGGCAGAAGCTCCCCAATCAGCTCCACCTTTTCCGCCTGAGGGGCCTCCAAAAAGAGCAGTTCTAATACTGCTACTATGCCTCCACCTCCTACATCTGCCCGAATCGGTAGATAGAGCGCATACTTAGGCTGAAGCGTGGCAATGCTTGGGATATGGAGGTTACGGGATAAGGAGACGGGGACGAGGTAGGGCGTTGGGAGGGCGGCGGCGGTCTCTAAGAGGCCGCCAGAGAAGAACTGCCCTAAGTATTGGGGCAAGGCATAGGTCGCCACAGCCTCAAAACCCCTCTCCTTAGTCTGATATGCAATCCCGCCGAGAAAACCCAGGTCATCATGTAGGGTCTCCAAAAGGGCGCGCAGAAAGTCGGGGGTGGATTTTCCATAGTTCTGGCGCATGAGGGTCTCATAACGGGCAGAGAGCTGGGTGCGGGCCATTTCCCGCCGAAGCTCCTCCTGAAGGCGCTGAGCCTCGGCATAGCGGGCCTCAGCTTCCTCCTGCGATAGCCTTAGCCGACCTACTAAGGCCTCCTGCTCAGCAAGTATGGCCTTTTCCTGCATGCGGAGCGCGTGAAGCTGCTTGTCTTTCTGAATAACTGACCTTAGAAGCAGCACAAACCATATCAGCAACAGAAACTGCCATCCCAATCGCATAAAGGGGAGATGTGTAATGACAGATTCTTCTGCTATGGCGAGTAGGGGTGACAAGACATACTGTGCTATGAGGGCTAAAGCCGAATAAGAGATGAGCGTACCCATGGCCCATTGGCCTTCCTGTTTTAGGTCAAATAAAACCAGGCTCGAGCTGAAAAACACGGCCAGGACTCCTACATGACTGGGGTCCATTGCGCGAAAGAAGACTTGATTAGCAATGAAGGGTAGCATTAGAGATAGGATAGTGGCGGCCCGAGAGAAAGGGTTCTCAATAGCGGCAGGGTAGAGGATGTAAAGGAGGAGAAAAGCGCTATGGAGCAGGAGGCAGGCGACCACCCAGCTCCACTGATAGACATAAGCGAGGTGCGGTATAGGCGTTTGATGGAAAGCTAAGAGTAATGCACCCAGGAGGGCGTAAGATAGCGCGAAGCTATGCCCCGTAAAAGCTACAATACGGAAGTTTCGTAGGGTGGAGCTATCAAACTTTTTGGAGGTCACAGAAGGGCTTATGCGATGGTGATTTGCTTTTCCAGATAGACGTTTTGTACGGCGTGGATGAGGGCGATGCCTTCGTCCATGGGGCGTTGGAAGGCTTTTCGGCCCATGATGAGGCCCATGCCGCCGGCGCGTTTATTGATGACGGCGGTGCGCACGGCTTCCACTAAGTCGGACTCTCCGGAGGAGGCCCCGCCGGAGTTGATCAAGCCGATGCGGCCCATGTAGTTATTCACCACCTGGTAGCGGCATAGGTCAATAGGATGGTCTGTGGTGAGCTTTTCGTAGACTTTGGAGCTGGTTTTGCCAAACTTGAGTGCGGTGTAGCCGCCGTTATTTTCGGGGAGTTTTTGTTTGATGATGTCGGCTTGGAGGGTGGCGCCGAGGTGGTTGGCTTGGCCGGTGAGGTCGGCGGCGAGGTGGTAGTCTTTGTCGGCATTGAAGGCTTTATTGCGGAGGTAACACCAGAGGATGGTCACCATGCCAAGCTCGTGGGCATAGGCGAAGGCCTCACTGATTTCTTGGATTTGGCGGCTGGACTCTTCGGAGCCGAAGTAGATAGTGGCACCTATGGCCACGGCCCCCATATCCCATGCCTGCTTGACGGTCCCAAAGAGAATCTGGTCGTACTTATTGGGATAGGTGAGGAGCTCGTTGTGGTTGATTTTGACGATGAAGGGGATTTTGTGGGCATACTTACGGGCGACGCTACCTAAGACGCCAAAGGTGGAGGCGACGGCGTTGCACCCGGCTTCTAATGCGAGCTTGACGATGTTTTCGGGGTCAAAGTAGATGGGATTGGGGGCGAAGGAGGCACCTGCCGAGTGCTCTACTCCCTGATCCACTGGCAAGATAGAGAGATACCCCGTCCCCCCTAAACGCCCATGTGAGAAGAGCGTTTGCAGATTTCGCAATACTTGGGGATTGCGGTCCGAATGCACCCAGACTCGGTCTACGAAGTCTGGCCCGGGTAAATGCAGCTGCTCTTTGGGAATGGTCTTGCACTCATGCGCTAAAAGATATTCTGCCTCTTGACCCAAAACAGCTACGATGTCGTCGTACGTCTCTACTTTTTTCGGTAAGGTTGTAACGCTGCTCATATTCAGTTGGAATAGGTTTTTGCTACTTGGAAGGCTTCTTGGAGGCGTTTTACTTGGTCCAGTTTTTCCCAGGGGAAGGTCTGGACGGTTTTTTCGAAGGTGATTTTTTCCAGGACTGGGCCGTCGGGGGTTTGTTCGATGCGGGTGATGGTATGGGAGAGGGGGAGGATTTCGGGGGTTCGGCCGAAGTGGCCATAGGCGGCGGTGATGCGGTAGATGGGGTTTTGGAGCTGGAGGTGCTCAATGATGGCGGCTGGTCGCAAGTCAAAGAGCTCTAAGAGGCGTTTGCTGATGATTTCATCTGTCAGGCCCTTGGCGGCCGTACCGAAGGTATTGACATAGAAGGCGAGGGGGCGGGAGATGCCGATAGCGTAAGCAACTTGAATGAGGACCTCGTCAGCGATGCCGGCGGCGACGAGGTTTTTGGCGATGTAACGGGCCATATAGGCGGCGCTGCGGTCTACTTTGGTAGGGTCCTTGCCCGAAAAGGCACCACCCCCATGCGGTGCCCGCCCACCGTAAGTATCTACAATGATCTTTCGGCCCGTGAGACCGCAGTCCCCATGCGGCCCTCCAATCACAAAGCGCCCCGTAGGATTCACATAAAGCTTGGTGCGGTCATCCAGCATTTCGGGTGGAATCACTCGCGGCAAGAGGATAGTACGAACATCCTCTTCAATCTTTTTATGCATGGCTTGCCACGAGTCAGAAAATTCCTCATGCTGCGTGGAAAGAACAATCGTATCTACCCGTAAGGGCCGGCCTGAGTCGTCATATTCTATGGTAACTTGCGACTTAGCATCGGGGCGCAGATACGGCATCCAGGTCGTGTGCTTGCGAATGTAAGAGAGTTCTTTTAGGAGGCGGTGGGCATAAGCTAAGGGCATGGGCATGTACTCTTCGGTTTCTCGGCAGGCATACCCAAACATGATGCCTTGATCGCCGGCACCGAGGTCGGGGTCTAAGCCCTGCCCTTTATTGACGCCCTGAGCTATATCCGGTGACTGGCCGTGAATAGTAACAATCACCCCGCAGCTATCGCCATCAAAGCGCAGTTCAGAGCGATTATACCCAATCTCTTTGATGGTTTGGCGGGCAATAGCTTCATAATCTACTTGGGCGTGAGTTGTGATTTCCCCCGCTAAGACTACTAACCCCGTGGTCACCAGAGTCTCACAGGCCACCCGCCCATAGGGGTCCTGCATAAGAACAGCATCCAAGATAGAGTCCGAAATCTGGTCTGCGACTTTGTCGGGGTGCCCCTCTGAGACCGACTCCGAGGTAAATAGGAATCCCATGCGGCAAATATCCGAAAAACCCACCAACTTTGAGCCGTGGCTATCCTGGTGATTGGTTCGGAGGGGCGGCTGGAAGCGCTGAGCAAGGGGATCGGCCAAAATTGGAAAGCCGATTATTGGATTTGGCCAAGTCGTACCAGCCCGGGGTGGAATCAGTACGATCTGATTATAGACTTAGAGGCGGATGAACGAATGTCGCCGGCGTTCTCGGTGGCAAGTAGGGCGTTTTGGGCCTTTCAGGCGGTAAAACGACCCCTATGGGAAATCCTGCCTTCCGTAGACTGGCATGGTCGGGCGGTGGGAGTCAATCTCTTGCCGGGCTTTTGCGAGCGGCCCTTTTTAGAGGCCTCGGCGTGCTGCCCTTCCGCTGAAAAACAGTTTCGTGCCCTTCTGCCTCAAGTAGAGATTTTTTTCGTACCTGATGAGATTGGCATGGTTTCGGCTCGCATCCTGAGCCTTATTCTGAATGAGGCACTCCTTTTAGCCGAAGAGACGCATACCCCCTTAGAGACGATTGACATAGCGGTGAAGCTGGGACTCAACTATCCGCGTACCATTCAAGAGTGGGGGAAGTGGGTGGGCTGGCATCATGTGCGGGACATTGTATGGGCTTTGAGTAAGCGGTATGGGGCCGAGCATTATCCTGTAGCGCGCAAGCTCCTCACCTTAGAGGGGCTGAGCTAAATTTGTCTTATGGGCTTGGCGGAGGTTCGCTACAAGGTCGTGGGGATGACCTGCCAGAGCTGTGCCGTGAGCGTAGAGACGATGCTCCAAAGTATAGAGGGCGTAGAAAAAGCCCAGGTGGATTTTGCGGCACAGGAGGTATGGGTTCGCCACGATCCGGAGAAGGCGCCTCTGGCCAAGCTGCAATCTGCTTTAGCGCCGGCGGGATATGTGCTTTTGGGGGATGCGACAGCGGCGGCGCTGGCGCACCGGCAGTTTCTCAAGCGACTTCGTAGGTATATCTATCTCAGTGGGGGGGTAACCCTTTTAGGGATGTTGGGACACTGGGGTATGGAAGAGCTGATACCAGAGTTTCATGCGAAAGTTCATCCGTGGTGGGGATGGGTGTACTTTGGTTTGTCGTTGGGGCTGGTTTTGACAGCGGGTCGGATTTTTTGGCGGGCGGCATGGCAGCAGCTGCGCTATCGTCAGCTCTCTATGGATACCCTCATTTCCTTGGGGCTGTGGGGGAGTGTGGCTCTTAGCTTTTTTACGCTTTGGGTAGGGCAGGAAGTTCATACGGAGGCGGCGGCGGAAATCCTCTTTTTTGTGCTGATTGGGCGTTATTTAGAGGAGCGGGCTCGGTTAGAGGCGGCTTCTACCCGGGAAGCGCTTTCGGCTTTGGCTTCCCCTTATGCTATTCGTGTCCATGAGGATAAGGTAGAGGAGACGATTCCCACGGAGTACCTGCGGCCGGGCGACCTGATTCATGTTCGTAAAGGGGAGATTCTGCCGGCGGATGGCTACATTGAGAGTGGGGAAGGCCACCTGCAGGAGGCTCTTTTGACAGGCGAAGCCCTTCCCCAGTGGCGCACGGTGGGGGAACGAGTTTTGGCGGGGACGACGCTCTTAGCGGGGGATATTTATGTGCGGGTAACGCACGCCGCAGTAGATAGCTTTCTATCGCAGCTGATAGCGCGGTTGGAGCGGGCGCAAGCTACCCGTGCTAAGGCCCAGCGCTTGGCCGATAGGGTTTCGGCGGTTTTTGTGCCGGTGGTTCTTTTCTTATCGGTGGTGGCCTTTGGTATTGCGCTGTGGAGGGGGAGGGGGTGGGTAGAGGGGGGGTTACGGCTTTTGAGCGTGCTGGTGATCTCGTGTCCCTGTGCGTTGGGTCTGGCCACCCCGCTTGCCGTCCAAATAGCGATTGGCCGCTCGGCCCGCCGGCAAATTTTGCTTCGGGAAGTAGCCCAGTTAGAAAACCTTCCCCTGTGTACGCTCTGGGCTTTTGACAAGACAGGGACTCTAACGAAGGGCAGCGCCACCCTCACCCACGAAACTTGGTGGGCCCCCGAATGGAAACCGCAGCTGGCCTATCTGCTCTCCCAGAGCGAGCATCCTCTGGCTCAAGCTATCGGCCACCACCTGCGCCAGAGCACTACTCCTAAGCCTCTTCGGGTGCTCAATCAAGTGAGCTTTCCCGGGCGAGGGGTTTTATATCAGACCGAAATAGGCCCATTGTATGTGGGGCATCCTCGCTGGCTGAAAAAGCGAGCCCCTGACTTTCCTCAGCCAGAAGGCACAGCCATAGGGGTCCTCTCCGATAAAGGTCCTGTGGCTCTTTTTGTGCTGGAGGATCCGCCCCGGCTGGAACTAAAACCTTTTTTGGAAGAGCTGCGCGCTCGGGGGATTCGGACGGTTCTTTTAAGTGGAGACCCTTCCACAGCCCCTCAAAAGGTTGGAGCGGCGCTGGGCTTTACGGAAATATGGGGTGGTCTCTCGCCTACGGAAAAAGCGGAATGGATTCAAAAGGCTCGGGAGGAGGGCTATCAGGTGGCTTTTGTTGGAGATGGGCTCAATGATACGTTGGCTTTGCAGGCGGCGCAGGTGGGTATAGCCGTCTATCGGAGTGCAGGGGCGGCCGTCCATAGTGCGGGAATATCGCTATTGGCGCCGACGGAGGAGGCTCTTCCGGAGCTGTATCGTCTAAGTCGGAAGCTTCGGCGAGTGATTGCGCAGAATCTGGCTTGGGCTTTTGGCTATAATCTGGTAGCGCTGCCGGCCGCAATGGGTTTGATTCCGGGGATGGAGGTGTCCCCAGCAGTGAGCGCTTTACTCATGTCGGTGAGTTCGGTAACGGTGGTATTGAATAGTTTGCGATTAAGAAGGTAGGGTGGGGCGAGGGGGGGCCCGCTTAAGCTCTCTTCACTATTATAACCCGCCTACCTATGTCTCAAGTCCTCCAGCTTCTCCAACGCTGAGAGCCTTCCATTATAAA
>JAVVHK010000086.1:0-6718 GCA_032249525.1 Bacteroidota bacterium
TTTTTTTTTGGGGGGGGGGGGGGGCCCCGCCGCCGGGGGGGGGGGGGGGGGCGCCGGGGGGGGGGCCCCCCGGGCGGGGGGGGCCCCCCCCCCCGCTCCAAGGGGAAGTTTATAATGGGAAATGGTACAATACGAAGCCCCTGGGACTACCCAGGGGCTTGAAGACAGAGCAGTCTAATGCTGAGGGGGCTACTGCGTCAGGTGCAAAAGACGATGAACCGAAGGTCCTGCCGGGGTTTCTGCAACGAGCACATATAAACCCGGGGAGAGGTTTTGGCGAGAAATCAGGACCGTATTCTGCTCAGCAGTGCCGCTCCAAACTCGCCGGCCCTGCGCATCATAAAGCGCTATTGGGCCGTTCACGCCTTCTATTTGCCAGGCCATAGGCGTTGTGCGAATGATGAGTTTAGCTGGTGCAGGGGAGGCTAGCCCACTACCCACCGTTACAGTAAAATTCAACGGACTGGTGGGGATCGGAGTTGCAGGGCCTCCACTACCCGGGCAGAGAGGCGGTATAATCCGCCCACGAATCTGATAGTTCCCTGGCGCTAACCTACTCACGGAAACACTGGTTTCGTAAGCGCACTCATTAGGGCTATTGTTGGGAAGTCCACAGCTATTGGTGCCGAAGGGGAAATTGCTGTTTCCAGAGCTTAGGATGGTGTTATCTGATGCTCTCACGAGCTCCCACTCTAAGTAGCCTGTATTGGGCGAACCGAACTCAAAGGGAAAAGCCGGATAGACTTGGACCTCATAAGGCAAAACGGCGCGAATGGAGAGGGTGGGGGTCGTATTCACATTCAGGCTGGTGAGGTCAGCGCCGCTGGTCTCTATGAGGCCAATCGGAGTACCGGGCGTGGAGAAGGGACCGCTGACTGTGGCCTGATAGAAGGGCACAGTAGGGCTACCCATTTGGTTGAAGTAGCTGTAGTTGAGGACGAGGTTACCGGCTTCATTCGAGAAAGCGACGGGGTGGAGCTTCCATTTCCAATCACCAGATGGAGAGAAGATGTCCTGGCAGGAGGCGGGCTGTGAAGAGCAATCGCTTTGGGGAGGAGGGGTCGTAATCGGCCATAGGAAATTACCCGACAAATCCCTTGCAAGCAGCACCGGAATTCGGAGGGAGTCACCGAAGGCGCCTCCCCATCCGGGTCCGCCTATCAAGCCCCAAGCGAGAGGTGGTAGGGTGCTATCGGCTGGCGGCGAGGGTAAGTTCCCAAACCCTATGGCGTAGGCACAGTCTTCTGAGTAAGGCAATAATGGAGACGGGGACGAGGTCAATAGGTGATCGTTGATCACATATACGAAGCCATCACACTGCGTGCAAAGGGGGTTTGTGCCGAGGTTGCGCCAGATGAAGAATCCCTGCTCATAGGCATCGGGCTGACGGATACCCGAGACGGGGCGCAGAGGCTGGGTAAGGCTCATGAGAAGGCCTACTGGGGTAGGCCCATTATTGGGATTAGCGGTGTTGTACCCGGAGGGCCATTGCCCGTCTCGATCGTAAATGCCCCGGTCGGCTAAGTTTCCAGAAAGATGCCCCCGAGGATGATAAATGATGGAGCGGATGCCGTTGGGGAGGGTATTAGGGATGATCGTGCCCCAGCGCCCTGGCTTGCCTGCGACGTGGGTAAGATAAGTACTCAGATAGCTCGTAGGGTAGGGGATACCGGTAGGCTCAACGATAGCTCCTGCGATAGGGCGCTTGAAGGAGGGATTCGGCCCTAAGAGGTACTCGTCATAGAGAAAGACAAACTTACTGCTTACTAAGCTGGGGGTGATGCTATCGTAAAGGAAGGAGCCGCAAGTATCTTGGTTAGGACAGCTGGAGCCGAAAGCGATGGGCTTGACGGGCGTTTTATCCGCATAAACGACGGCGCTATCCGTAGGGGTAGCGGCATCTTCTCGCAGAAATACTTTAGGATATACGGTTTTATCCGTGCTGAAGCGAGGATTGCCCGTGGCCTCCAAGATGAAGACTATCTCAGCCTGTCCACTGGCATCGGTCGTAACAAGCCCATAACCGCCAGCAGAGCTTAGACTAGGGGACGTAGTGCGCGTAAAGGTGCCATTCCCCGCATCATAATAAATGGGATTGCCGGCGCCAGCATTGACGTTGAGGTTGGTAGCGGGGGTGGTGTTGTCATCCATGCGCACCACATACCGGTAAGTGGTATTTGGCTCCAGGCCCCGAATGATAAGGTAAGCCACATAAGGCACGCGTGTGTTACTGCTTGTCACGGGACTAACGATGTACTGCGGGACCACACTGGCCGCCGAATCTACATACGCCCTTCCCCAAGAAGGGCCTTGTGCCCACAAAAGGGCATTCATCCAGACTAACAGCTTAGGGTATCGCATACGACCTCCTTTTGGGCAAGTATTACGGAAGATAAGTTAGATAAGTTGCGAGTGGCTAATCCAGTCAGCTTCTTCACAGCCATCCTGTTTGCAAGCAAAGGTGCGGCCCTTAGATGAAACACCGGTAAAGGGGTGGGCCCCTGTCTAAACCTTGTAGAAAGGAGAGGGGGGTCTATGATTTTCCCGCTTGACATAATGGAAAAAGCTGTACCTTTGTACCCAAACGCACACACTATGCGAGCGGTAGCGTTAGCCCTTTTGACGGCAGGTATGTACCTGCTGGTTGGCTGCGGTGGGCAGCAGCAGGAGCAAAAGCAAGAAGAGCAAAAGCAAGAGCAGGTTCAACAGCCGCAGGAGCAAGCCCCGGCCCAGCAGCCCGCGGGCGAGCAGGCGGCAGACACGGCCAATAAGGCCCAGTAAAAGCCTGCTTCTCTGCTTTTGGCCCCCTCTCTCGCAGGGAGGGGGTTTCTTTTTTGTACATTTGTGAGGTGGCTACCAAGAAATCGCAATCGGCTCCTTCCACCGAATCTACCCTTGCGGGGCGAGTAGTTCCGCAGGCGGTGGATGTTGAGAGGGCGCTTTTGGGAGCGCTCCTCATAGAGAAGGATGCCATTGCCAAAGTGGTGGACCTCTTGGCGCCCGAGGTTTTTTACGACCCGAGGCATCAGCTGATATATCGGGCGATGCGCAGTCTTTTTGATCAGGGGCTGCCGATAGACCTGATTAGCACGACGGAAGCCCTTCGGCGCACAGGAGACCTAAAAACTGTAGGACCTTACTACCTAACTGAGCTGACCTTGGGCGTGGTATCCAGCGCCAATGCCGAAAATTATGCTCGGATTCTTGTAGAGAAGCATATTTTGAGACAGATCATTAGCTTAAGTGCGGAGCTCACGGAAAGAGCCCTTCAGGAGGAGACGGATGCGTTTGAGCTATTGGACGCGGCGGAGAATCGCTTGTACGAGCTTTCGCAGCATCACCTTCGTCGGCTGGTGCAACCGGCTCAGCGCCTCCTGCAAGATACCCTGGCGATCTTAGAGAAGCTGCGGCAGCGCAATGAGGTTTTGACGGGAGTGCCCTCAGGGTTTCCCGAGCTGGATCGGCTCACGGCCGGTTGGCAAAAGTCCGACCTCATCATTGTGGCAGCGCGTCCTTCTATGGGGAAGACGGCTTTTGTACTCAATCTGGCCCGAAATGCCGCTTATGCAGGGTACCCCGTAGCGATATTCTCGCTGGAAATGTCGGCTATTCAGCTTATGTACCGCTTTATTAGTCTGGAAGCGGAAATTAGCTCCGAGCGTTTGCGTACTGGGCAGATTCCCCAAGAAGTATGGTTGGCGCTCCCCCAAAAGCTGGCTCGCCTGAGCGAAGCTCCTCTTTATATTGATGATACGCCGGCGATTACGATTTATGACCTTCGGGCTAAATGCCGCCGCCTCAAAGCCGAAAAAGGAATTGGCTTAGTTGTGATTGATTACTTGCAGCTTATGGGGACGGTGGGGCGGGCCAGCAATCGCGAGCAGGAGATAGCCTCTATTTCCCGTTCGCTGAAAGCGTTAGCTCGGGAGCTGGATGTGCCTATCATTGCCCTTTCGCAGCTAAGCCGAGCCGTAGAAACCCGAGGCGGAGATCGCCGGCCCCAGCTCTCCGACCTGCGAGAAAGCGGAAGCTTAGAACAGGATGCCGATGTAGTGATCTTCCTCTACCGGCCAGAGTATTATGGCATTCTCCAAGATGAGGAGGGACGTTCCACCCAGGGAATAACCGAAGTGATCATTGGCAAACAGCGCAATGGCCCCATAGGAACCGTACGCCTGCGCTTCATCAGTGAGTACATGCGCTTTATGTCTTTGGAGGGGGGGGCTCCGCTATCCAATGGAATCAAGTTTTCCTCTCGCGCTAACGACCTACCACCACCCGACGAGGAAGAACCTCCCTTCTGAAACGAAAACCGAGGCTGCCTCACCGAAACCCCTTTTGATTCGGGTACAAAGTGTCCAGGGTAAAAGGCAGCCTTCGCCTAAAGGGCGCCCGCCGATACGGGCAATCTCGCACTTCGCAGTATGGACAGCAGACCTCCTCGCAAGGGTCCATGTGCCAGAAAAACTCAGCCCTTCCGCCTAAAGCGTCGCTTAGGATGCGCTCTAACTCCTTTAGCTCGGCATGGGCCTCCTGTAAGCTCCAGTACCACGGAAAAGTCACATGGCCATCTATATGGAGGTTGGGCCCGTAGCGCTGGATGCGAACATTATGCACATCTATCCAGCCCGGCCGGCGATGGGCTTCTAAGACTTCCCCTACCTGGGCTAAAAGCGTTTTGTCCTGGGTGTCTATGAGACGTAGGGCGGAGCGTCCCATCAAGCGAACGGCACCCACGACAATAAATACAGACAGGAGGAGTCCCACGGCCTGATCGATAAAGTTGGGCCATCCGGCCCACACTCCTAAGGTGCCCAACAGGACCAGCAGACTGCTTAGAACATCGCTTAGCAGATGCCAGGCTTCGGAGCGCAAGATACGCGATTGAAACCGCTGACTACCTTTATATAGGAAGGTGCTGAGCAGGAGGTTGATGGCCAGGGCAGTGGCATTGAGGAGGAGGGCTTTGGGAGCGTATTGGAGCCGTTCAAAGCGTCCCATGAGAATGGTATAGCCGAGGAAAAGTCCGCCTGCAGCTACGAGCAGAGCTTGGAGGGCGCTCACGAGGTCATCTACTTTGCCGTGGCCGTAAGGGTGCTCCGGGTCCCGGGGTTGCCGCGCCCAAAAAGCCCCATACATACCCAGAGCCCCCGTCAGGAGGTTGAGGAGAGACTCGCCGGCATCGGAGAGGAAACCCGCTCCCCCTGCGCTGTAGTAAGCCGCCGCCTTTAGGAGGAGAACTACAGGCGCGAAAGCCGCCGCTATCCCTAAGTATGTCTCAGGCTTTTTGGGCAAGGTAGGCCTTGAGTTCGTCAATGATAGGAACAGGGGTGGGATTGACCCCATGGGCTTCCGCCAAATAAACTGAAAAGATGTCTACAGCATGTAGGAGCCAGAGCATTTCTGCCAGATAAGGGAGAGGCGTCGGACAGGTTAGGCAGCTAAAAGGAATGCCGCGCTTTCTTAGGAGGTCTTCCAAGAAGGACCGGCGCATGCGATGGCGGGGGTGGGACTGGTGGCCGTCTATAAGCCATACGGCCAGCCGGTTAGAAAGATCGGGATGTTCTAAGCCCACGATTTCATTGTGGTTCATTTCGGGGATGGTGTGATGCCAGGCGAGGTGTTTGGCGTTTTCTTGGATTTGCTGGCGGGCTCGCAGGGCGATGGCCTCGTAGGGCTGCGTAGCATAGATGGCAATCAGGCGATTTTGCCAGCTCTGGGCGAGTGCTTGGAGGTCGGCGGCAGAGGGGACGACGTTGCGCAGGGCGGTCAGGAAGGTTTCGCCTTCGCTCCGCCAGGTGGAGGGTATAATGCCGGCCCCCTCGGCAATGGCCAGCTGAGCAGCAATAGAGTAGGCTACGGCCGCTCGGGGTGCATAGCCCGACGGCAGCTCTACAAAGTCCGCCAGCCGGCCTTCTTCGGCCCAGGTTTTGAGGGTACCGCCACTGGATAGGCCTATCACGGTACAGCCCCGGCTGAGGGCCGCACTGGCCGCACTTAGCGTCTCCTCTGTCGTGCCCGAATACGAAGCCGCTATCACCAGCACCTCATCATCTACCCAGCTCGGCAGCCGATAATCTCGAAGCACAAGCCAAGGAATGGCCGCCCGTGTCTCCGCCCAACTGCGAGCAACTTCAGCCCCAAAAGCCGACCCGCCCATTCCCAGGGTGACTATCGCCCGATAAGAGCGCCGAGGAAGCGCCCCCACCTCATACCGAAGGGCCGCTTGCCATTGCCCGGAAAAACCTTTTACCCACTCCCACATCCCACAAAAGTATAAACCATATGCTACTTGCCTTTTATTTGTCTGCGTGGTTCGGGTGCTTCTTCTTGTGCCGTATCCCCCTGGCACCGCCCCAGCCAATCGTTATCGCATAGAGCCTTTTATAGGCTACTTAACCCAGCATGGATACGCCATAGACTACAGCTTCGTCGTTTCTCCTGAGGCATACGGCGTATGGTACAGCCGGGGACACTATCTCACTAAGGGCTGGACCTTCCTAAAAAGCCACGTCTATCGTTGGACAGAAACCCTTATCAAAGCTCAAAAGATAGGCCTTGTCTGGGTGCAGCGGGAAGCCCTGCTTGGGCCTATGAGCTATTTCGAACGCTGGTGGGCTAAACGGAAGCCCCTCCTCTACGACTTTGACGACAGCATCTGGCTCAAAGATGTCTCCCGCACCAACCGGCTCTTTGCCTGGCTCAAACGCCCAGAAAA
>JAVVHK010000087.1:0-6716 GCA_032249525.1 Bacteroidota bacterium
GGGGGATTTAAAACATGTTCAAAAACAAAATTTCTTTTTGGGGGTTTGTTTTGGGCGGGGCCCCCCCGGGGGGGGGGGCCCCCGCCTCCGCATGGGGTCGCCGCCCGCCTTCGGCGGGCGGCGGCCCCGCAAAATACCACCGACCCGCATTCAGAAACTCTTTGCACCGAAGTGACACAAGAGGGACATTTTGGGCAGCTGCCGCCTAAAAAGAAAGTCTGTGCCAGGAAATGGTATAACTCAAAAGCCTAAAAACGCCCCCGGAGGACATAATAAAGGATTTTGAACGTCTCCTCAAAGGCATTGAGGAAGCCGTATTCGTTCTTCCACCAGGTCTCCGGATGAAAGAGGAGAGGTTTAGCAGGGAGAAACTGCGCCTGAATGCCGAAAGGAGCTAAATAGCGTCGAGCCAGAAGCTGAACACGCCGCCCATGAAAAGCAGAGGAGACAATCGCAATCCGACGATATTGCCGAGCTCGGCATACCCGCTGAATGACCAGAATCTCCTCATAAGTGCTGGTACCTTCACAGAGAAGGTGGATAGCGGAGTCGGGCACGCAGTGAGCCAAGAGCACTTCTCGGCTCATACCACATTCGGTATAGGTAGGGAAGCCGATGGCTAAGAGGTTGTCGTTGATTAGGCCGCCTGTAAGGTAGATGGGGGTAGGATGCGCATGCCACTGAGTAGCGGCCTCTATACCCCGTTCGTAGGGCCGCCCGCTCAAAACAAACATTGCTTCCCAAGAGTTGGCGCTCTGGGTCTTGCCCATGAGCCAGGCCCCATAAGCGGAGAGGAGGGAGTGCCTTCCTGCATAGGCGCCCAGGACCAAAGCTACCCCCCCCAGCCCAAACCCCAAAAGCACCTTCAGGCACAGACTTTTTCGCATGAGGCCAAAAGTAGCCTACCTTTGTCAGAGGCATGGCCTATCAGGTCTCCGCTCGCAAGTACCGACCCGCCACCTTCAAGGAGGTGGTCGGGCAGCCCTTTATAGTGCAAACCCTTCGCCAGGCGCTTTTACAAAAGCGCCTGGCCCATGCTTATTTGTTTTTTGGCCCCCGTGGCGTGGGGAAAACCACCTGTGCCCGTATCTTAGCCAAGGCCGCTAACTGCGAAAACCTCACGCCGGAAGGGGATCCCTGTCTGACTTGCCCCTCTTGCCAGCGCTTCCAAGAGGGACGCGCCCTCAACCTCTTAGAGTTAGACGCCGCCTCCCACAATAGCGTAGAAGATATTCGGGCCATCATTGACCAGGTGCATCTGGCCCCGCCCCAAGGCCGCTACATGGTCTACATCATTGACGAAGTGCATATGCTCTCCACGGCCGCCTTCAATGCCTTCCTCAAAACCTTAGAGGAGCCGCCCCCCCACGCCATCTTCATTTTAGCCACCACCGAAAAGCATAAGGTTCCCGCCACTATCCTCTCGCGTTGTCAGCGGTTTGATTTTCGGCGGCTGCCCACAGATACCATTGCTCAGCACCTCTCGGAAATTGCCCGCAAAGAGGGCTTAGAGGCTGAGCCCGAAGCGTTATTCCTGATTGCGGCCAAATCCGAAGGCGGATTGCGAGATGCCCTGAGTCTCTTTGATCAGCTGGTGAGCCGACTCGGCAAGCTCACCTACCAAGGGGTCCTCGAAGCGCTGGAAGTCTTAGACTATGACGCTTTCTTTCAGGTGAGCGAAGCCTTACGCAGCTTGAACCCCGAAGAGGCACTTCTCAGTTTTCGCCGATACATAGCTAAGGGCTATGATCCTACGATGCTCTTGATGGGGCTTTTGGAGCACTTTCGGCATTTACTTTTGGCCCAGGAAGCCCCCGATGCTCTGGGGGAAAGCATTCCTCCCCACTACCAGAAGCAATACCGAGAGGCAGCCCCTACTTACAGCCGAGCTTTTCTGCTCCATGGACTGGATATTCTCTTAGAGGCGGAGCGGCGGCTGACTTTTACCCGGGCACCCGAAATCGCCATTGAGGTGGCCCTTAGCAAGATAGCCCTCCTGCATCAAGCGCTTCAAGCCCCCACCCAGCCAACTGCCTCCCCACCCACAGGAACTCCAACCCCCGCCTCCCCATCCACCCCCACCCCCCAAAAAGCCCCAAGCCCATCCCCTTCTGCAAACCCCTCCCCAACCCTCATAGACCTGCCCCAAAGCCTCCAAGACATAAAAAAAAAGTCTTAGAAGCTCGGAGTCCTGATCCCCCCGCCCCAGAGGCCTGGAAAAAAGCCCTCACCGAATACACCCGCCTCCAAGGAGCTAATACCTTTTTCACCACAGCTATCCAGAAAAACGCCTGGGAGACGGAGGGAGTAACTTGCATTTTATACCTCCCGACCGAAGCCCATGTAAATCTATCGCAAAAGCAAGCCACAGAACTGCAAAAGTTCCTGGAAAAAAAGCTCTCCCATCCCCACATAGAGGTGCTCCTTCGAGCCGCACCGGAGTATTACCCCGAACTGAAAGAGTTAGAGAGGGCCTCTGAGCGGTGGAATCGGATGGTGGCGGCCAACCCCGCTTTGGCAAGCTTTTTACAGCTACTTAAGGGGCGAATCCTGCCGCAGGATATAGCTCATAAGACCATCACCCAAGAGAAGCAGGAAAACGCATCCCCCAGCTAAAAGGGAGGCTATTTGCGTCTCGGAGAGGGTTTTTTGAGGAGGGGGGAGGGTAGCCGCACTGAAAAACACGGGGAGGGTGGATTTGGGGGGAGGGGTTGGGGCGCACCAGAGGAGGTGAAGATTTTCAGGGGGATGCGGGGGGATTTGCTTTCCAATCCAGACGATTTGGCGGACGAAGGGCAGATAAGGGCTGAGAGGAGTCAAGTAGCGAGGGGCGGAGGGGGGTTCTTTTTCAGGAGTGGAGGACGAAGGCCGAATCTCCCTCAGCCATCGGAAAAGGGTCGGGTCATCCGTAGGGGGCAGTACCCAAAAAGCCTGGGCACCTTTTACGGCTAAGACGCCGGTCTTGATGCCGGCGTAGCGCTGCCGGAGGAGGCTATCGGCCTTTTCCCAGGCTTCGGGCAGAGCGGCCTCCACAATGAGCACCCGGTAAGCCGCTTCCGGTGGGCTTAAGGCTGCCCCCACCGCCCACAACAGCGCCAGTCCCAACCCAAACCGCAAAAGAAGCCGAACCGCTATCCAGAGCCACACCCACAGCTTCTCCGCATAGAGGTCATGCGCAGAAAGACGATAGGCCCAAATCCCCAAAAGCAAAGTCCACACCACCCCACCCACCAGAAAAAACACGCTCAACGTTGCTGGAGCTTAGGGTCTATGGCGTCCCGAATGCCCTCCCCTAAGATGTTGAAGAGCGTCACCACCACGAAAATCGCCAACCCCGGAAAGACGGCCAGCCACCAGGCGCCCGGCGCACTCCGAGCCGAAGCCAAGAGAGAACCCCAAGTAACCGTTTCCGGCGGCACCCCAATCCCCAAAAAACTCAACCCCGACTCCACCAAAATCGCCGAAGCAATCCCAAACGCAATAGACACTAAGACAGGCGCAAAGGCATTAGGCAAAGCATGAACTAAAATGATGCGCGCATCGGAGTACCCCAGTGCCCGAGCCGCCTGGATGTAGTCCAGTTGACGAACTTTCAGCATCTCCCCCCGCATAAACCGAGCTATCCCCGTCCAAGAAGTAAGCCCAATCACCGCCATCACGAGAAAAAGACTCGGCTTAGCGATAGCGGCAATGGTAAATATGAGGAGGGTGGTAGGCAGGGAAATCATGATCTCAATAAGGCGGCTGATGGTGATGTCCACCCAGAGGTAGAGGGGCTTAGCGCCCCAAGGGGTTTTTTTGAGGAGACGGGAAGGAAGCCAGACAAGGACGGTTACAAGGGCGGCTATGAGCAGAGAAAAGCCCAGCGAACCTAAGAACGTGAAAAACCCTTCACTAAGAGCCTCGCCTAGGGCATAACGGCGCAAATAAAAGCCATAGTAAAGCCCCAAGAAGAGGCCGGGCAAACCAAATATGAGGGAGGCACGGCTGACTTGCAGGGTATTATCCCCGAAGTAACCCGCCAAAGCGCCCAGAAAAATCCCAATCAGGGCCGAGATGCCCACTGAAATCAGTCCTACCGAAAGGGAGATGCGGGTGCCGTGGATAAGCCCGGCTAAGAGGTCATGACCTAAGTTGTCGGTACCCAGCCAGTGCCTTTCGGCGGTAGAACGGATAATCTGCTCGTCAAAAGGGCCTACGGCAGGGGCATTCCGCAGGTCTAATTCCTGCGGGCTATATCGGATGGGAGGCCAAATAGCCCAATCCAGCTCCAGCACCCTCCAGTCCGCCACCCGTAACGGCCCTGACCATTGCGGCCGGCCCGTTAGCCCCTCCCAGTAGTCCCGAAAAATCGGCCATATCACCTCTCCCCGGTACGACGCCACAATCGGCTTATTATACGCTAAAAAGTCGGCCAAGAGCGCTATCAGCACCAGAACACCCGTAAATCGCAGCGCAAATAGCGCCAGTTTATTTTCCTTAAAAGCCTGCCAGGCCCGAGCCCGAGGAGAATAACTTATTTTCGTTTCGCTCATCTTCGGCCGTAACTAATGCGCGGATCCACCACCGCATATAAAATATCCGCTACCAAAATCCCCACCAGCGTCAATATCGCCCCAATCGTAAAGACCGCAATAATCACCGGATAATCCCGCGCAATCATCGCCCCATAACTCAAAAAGCCCATGCCCGGAATGGAAAAAATACTTTCTAAAATGACCGACCCGCTAATCATGCTTGGAAAGACGGAGGCCAGCAAAGTAATGATGGGGATGAGGGAGTTTCGGAAGGCATGCTTCCAGATGACGAGTCTTTCGGAGAGGCCTTTGGCGCGGGCTGTACGAATATAGTCTTGTCCCAAGACTTCAAGGAGGGCGCTGCGCATTTGGCGGCTCAGGAAGGCCAGCGAGCCGTAAGTATAAACTAAGACGGGCAGGATGAGGTGGTAGGTCCAGTCCCAGAGACGTTTGAAGAAAGGCCAGTCGGGGGAGTGTTCGGTGCTTTGTACACCCCCCGGCGGAAAAATACTTAGGTAATCCCCCCCACACAGAAAAACTATCGCCATCGTCCCTACCCAGAAGGTAGGTAAAGAGTACAGCATAAAGAGGGTTACGCTAATCACCCGATCAGGCCATTGACCCCGCCGCACCGCCGACTGCACCCCCAAAGGAATCGCAATGAGGTAGGCTAAAAGAATAGAAATAAGATTGATCACGATAGACCAGCGCACGGCATCGCCTAACTTAGAGGTGATAGGGCGTTTATCCTGATAGGAGATGCCAAAGTCGCCTTGCAGAAGGCCCATCAGCCAGCGGTGGTACTGATTTTGGGTACCATACCAGTGGATAACCGGAATATAGATTTTCCATGGGGTGGCTTCCTGAGGGAGGGCCTTGACAGCAGAAACAACCTCTTCGTAAGCAGGTCGCAAGGCCGGAATAAGATAACGTTCTAAAAGGCTCAGCTTATGAAGGATTTCGTCGTAGTTTTTTTCTTGGGGTAGGAGCACGAGCAGGGCGCGGGCCTCGGTACGGTTATCCCCTTTCCAGGCGGAGTCACCCGCACTGGCATAAAAGGCTTCCTCTAAGCGACGAAGAGCCTGATAGTAGCGATTTACCGCCTCCCAGTTGCCAAACTTATACACCAGACGACGAAGCGCATCCTGTACAGGCACCTTGGGAATCTTGTACAAGGTATCGGGTTCTGCCAGCGGCCCAATAGAGAAGTAAAATACGGGCAAGTCCAACCCTAACTCTTTGCGCTTTTGGAGGTAGGCGGCTTCGTTGGCCTGCCGTTCGGCCAGCTGCTCACCCCCGCTCTGCTGGCCCGACAGCATCTGCTCCACAGGGTCCCCCGGCGCACTCTGACTAATAATAAACGAAAGCAAAGTAATCAGGAGCAGCGTCGGAATAAAAAACAGGATTCGCCTTATCAGATAAGCCGTCATACCTTAGGCCAAATTAAGGCATGGCTTCGGTTTTTCCATAGCGGACGTGTTCTTGGGGGGTCCAGAATCCACTCGGGTAAAAGCCGGGGCGGATGGCGCTGGTGTAGGCATTTCGGAAACGTTTGTGAATGGCGATCCGTTCGTAGGGAGAGGTGAGAAAGATGTAGGGCTGCTCCTCATAGACGATTTTATGGAATAGGCGATAGAGGGAGTCGCGCCGCTCTTTATCTAACTCTTCGCGGATGGCTTCGATTAAGCGGTCGGTTTCCTCATTGCCAAAGCCCACGTAGTTGGAGCCGCCTTCGGCCCAGCTACTTGTGTGCCAGATTTGCTTGAGGTCTTGGGGATTGTGCGAACCGATCCAGCCTCCAATATAAGCGTCAAATTCATGTTTTTTCGTGCGCTCTAAGAAGATAGACCAGTCCAAGGAGGCGATATGGACTTTCATCCCGACTTTTTGAGCCTCCTGCTGAAGAATGCGGGCGATTTGGAGGCGGACTTCATTGCCTGCGTTAGTGAGGATTTCAAATTCCAGTTTCACTAAGCGGCCGTCTATGAGTTTTTCGCGGATGCCATCGCCATCTTGGTCTATCCAGCCGGCTTCGTCTAAGAGTTGGGCCGCCTTTGCGGGGTCGTACGGAATAGGGGGTAAAGTGTCGTTATAGGAGCCTCGCTGCATAGGGTACAGCGGCCCTGTAATACGCTGCGCCATTCCATAAGAGAACTTCTTGATGAGCATATCCACATCCACGAGGTGAGCCAAGGCTCG
>JAVVHK010000088.1:0-6579 GCA_032249525.1 Bacteroidota bacterium
TTTTTTTTTTTTTTTTTTTTTTTTTGGGGGGTGGGGGGGGGCCCCGCGGGGGGGGGGGCCCCCCTATTCCGTTTGGGGGGGGCGCCCCCCCCCTGGGGGGGGGGCCGCCGCCCGAAAAGTTAACTGGCAGGCAGTGTAAGCGATGCCCCGGCGCCCCTCAAGGAATAGCCAATAAGAGGGTTGTTTCGGCAATGGCTTCCCTCAGGGCTGAAAGTTATATTTTCCCATTTTTGCCGTTATGGAGCTGCGGGAGACGCCTTTGCCGGGTTTCGGGAAAAAATACACCCTTACGCTCTCCACCGGTGAGAAGATTACCCTGGTTGTTTATCAGAGTGGACAGCGGGAGCTGTACTTGACGGAGCGGGGTGAAGAAGATCCGATCTGTTCGGTTCGTCTGACGGATGAGGAAGCGCGGGAGTTAGCGTTTATCTTGGGGGGTGTACGGTACCAGCCGCTACCCTCCGATAAGATGAGTCTGATTTTTCGGGAGCTGGTCGTGGAATGGGTTCCAGTAGAAAATGCCTGTCCCATAGCTCATAAAACCCTGGCTGACTTAGCCGTGCGGCGAGTGACGGGGGCCTCAGTCATCGCTATCTTGCGCGGCGAAACGATTATTCCTACCCCCGACCCTTACCATGAGTTAATCCAACCCGGAGATATCCTCGTAGTCGTGGGCACCCGCCCCCAAATAGAAAAACTTATCCCCCTCTGCCGCTCTCAAGCCTAACTCCATGCCGATTTCGCAGGTTGGTATCATAGGCCTCTACTTTATGGCGATCTTTTTAGCCATTTACGCCCTGGAGAGAGTCCGCATACCGAATATCTTGGGTTTTTTAGCGCTGGGGCTGCTCAGCCAATACTTAGGCCAATATTTAGCCCCTCTGCCTTTGACAGGCGTTTTTCCCCTCATCAGCGAGATAGCCGTATGGCTCCTATTCTTCTTCATTGGCCTGGAATATTCTCCTGAGGCGTTGGCTCGGATGAGTCGCAGCCTGTGGAAACCCGGCCTTATAGACTTGGCATTCAACTTCTTCCTCCCGCTCTTGCTATTTCTGGCTTTGGGGTATACGTTACCTCAAGGCCTAACCCTCAGTGCGGCGTTATACCCCAGCAGTACCGTCATCGTAGCGAAGCTCTTAGCCGATACGCGCCGTTTAGCCAGCAGCGAAGCCGAACTGCTAATTGGCGTGCTGATCTTTGAAGATGTCGTAGGCGTTCTGCTCCTGACTTTTTTGAGCGGCACCGGGCACGCTAACCCCTCTGCCTATGAAGTCCTGACTTTGGCCGGGAGTTTTATAGCCGTGATGCTGATTTTCTTTCTTTTGAGTCGATGGGGCCTGCATCTGATTGAAAAGGTGCTTAGTCCTTTTGCAGGGCATGAACTGGTGGTTTTTTGGGTAGTGGGATTAGTTTTAGCAGTAGGGGCGCTGGGCCATGCGATAGGGCTTTCTGGGGCTTTATTGACTTTTCTTTTGGGGGTACTCATTCCGGAGGAGCATCCCTTTTACGAGACGGCGACTCGGATGCTGGCTCCCTTCAAGGAGCTGGCGGTGGGGCTATTCTTTTTTGCCATTCCATCTACGCTGGACCTAAGTCAGGTGCCTCTGGGGGCCGTACTGTGGGTGAGTTTTTTGGGAATAGGCCTGAAGATGATTTCCACTTATGTAGGAGCATGGATTTATGGGCTTGGGCCGCGGGGGCGGTACCGGGCAGCTCTGAGTTTCCTGCCGAAGGGAGAGTTTTCGCTTCTTTTTGCGCAGGTGGAGCCGGCTGTAAGTGCATGGATAGTGGGAATGGTGCTTTCGTCCAGTACGATAGGGACGATATTGTTTTATCAAGCGGAAAGGCTAAGCACTTACTTGGTGCCGCGCAAATCTAAGAAGGAGGTGGTGGTAACGTCGGTGGGGAGGGGGTGAAGTTTGCCATGGCGCAAAAGCCAACGGACATCCGCAGTTTCAGCGAGGGCGGGATTGTGAGTGGCTACTAAAAGAGTGGTCTTTTCTTCGCGGACGAGCTGGGTAAAGAGGGCCCACACCTGCTGCGCTTGCTCAGCATCTAAGTTTCCCGTGGGTTCGTCCGCTAATACTAAGGAAGGTTTTAGAAAGAGGGCTCTGGCGATAGCGACTCGCTGCTGCTCACCCCCAGAAAGCTGAGTGGGGAAGGCATAGGCTCGATGTCCCAAACCTACCCGTTCTAACCATGCCATGGCTTGCGATTTGAGCTGACTAAACCGCTCTCCCGCGATTACCCCCGGCAAAGCCACATTTTCCCAGGCCCGCAGCTCCGCTATCAAGTGAAAAAACTGAAATACAAAGCCCAGATGCTGATTGCGCCAGCGGGCTTTTTCTCTTTCGGAGAGGGCAAGGAGAGATTGGCCTTTCCAGAGGATGTCTCCCGCATCGGGCCTTTCCAAAAGCGCTAATAGATATAGGAGCGTGGTTTTACCCGAGCCAGAGTGTCCCATAAGCGCATAGAGGCGAGAAACTTCCAGGCTTAGGGACACTCCGTCCAAGATGAGCCGCCCCTCGTAGCTCTTTCGTAGGTTTGCGGCGTGCAGAAGGGGCTCTTCCATGCTCTCCCGAAGGTACAATTCTTTCGGTATGCGGTGGTGGGGGGATTAGCCACGCTGCTGGACATGGGGGTTTATGCGGTTCTTACCCATATGGGAGTCCGGCACTGGGCAGCGCTGGGGGTGAGTTTTGGGGTGGCCTTAGTGGTGGGGTTTGGGCTTTCTCGGGTATGGGCTTTCCGAGCAAAGGAAGGGCAGTGGTACTGGCAGTTCTTCCGGTTTTTGATTGTGGCAGTAGTAATGTATTTTGTGAGCGGCTGGCTTATGCAGGGTTTGTACATGATTTGGCCGCCCATGATGTGGCGGAATTTTTGGGTGCGGGGTGTAGCTGCCATAGGGACTTTGCCGCTGAGCTATTATCTCAGTCGGCGATTTACTTTCCGACAGGGGCCGATTTTCTCCCGAAAGTCGCTACCTTTGAGGATAGGATGACCTGGTACCTCCGCAAAGAAGAAGGCATCCGCACCCCTACCGAAGCCAAGATTGGCGCACCCGACGGCCTCTGGGTCAAATGTCCTAGCTGCCAAAAACCCCTCCACATTCAGGACCTTATCAGCTCCCTGTATGTGTGTATTTACTGCGGCAACCATCTACCCATTGGAAGCCAAGAGTATTTTCGCATTCTCTTTGAGAAGGACCAGTATGAGGTGCTTTTTGAAAACATCCTACCCACGGACCCGCTGAACTTTGTAGATAGTAAGCCCTACAAGACCCGTCTCTTAGAGGCCCAGCGAAAGACGAACCTAACGGAGGCGGTTCGGTGTGCGGTAGGGCAGATTGGTCCTTACCGCGTAGCGGTGGCGGTGATGGACTTTGGGTTTATTGGAGGTAGCATGGGGAGTGTGGTAGGAGAACGGATAGCACGGCTGATTCAGCTAGCGATAGCGCAGCGGTTACCCCTTCTCATTGTGTCTCGCAGCGGTGGGGCCCGCATGATGGAAGGCTCCCTTAGTTTAGTCCAAATGGCTAAGACAGCCGCCTGGCTTGCCGAATACAGCAAAACGGGCTTACCCTATATCTCTGTACTTACCGACCCGACCATGGGGGGAGTTACAGCCAGCTTTGCCATGCTGGGAGATATCAATATCGCCGAGCCCAAGGCCCTTATAGGCTTTGCGGGGCCTCGCGTCATCCGAGAAGCTACCGGCAAAGACCTACCCCCCGGCTTCCAAGAAGCCGAGTTCCAGTTAGAGCACGGCTTCATTGATCTGATTGTGGATCGGCGCCAACTCAAAAGCACCCTCCTCCGCCTGTGGAATATGCTCCTGTAGCAAAGCTGGGCTAACCCGACAAGAGCTTTCGGATACCACCACGAAAACTATATATGTCTGAACGGCGGAGTTTCCGCCGAAGAGCATAGGCGATCGTGCGGCTTTGGGTGCCCGTTTCACAGACCAGCACGATAGGGCGGTCCGAGGGCAAATCCCACTGATCGTATGTGTACCAGGGCCGGTGCTCGTGAGATAAAAAGAGGGGGGGATGCGCCTCCTCCCGAATATCTATCCAATAGTAAGCGGCGGGGTCACCCATACCTTCCAAGCTCACCTCTAAGGGGTAATCGGAGGGAGCGTTTGCGGAAGCTGGATGGGCTGGGGCAGTGAAGCTAAAGAGCTCAAAGCTTTCGGCCTCTCCCGTAAGGAGGCTGATGCGGAAGAGGCGATGGCGGGGGGCTATTTCGGGGGCGGCGAGATACATGGCTGAGAGAGCGGCTTGCCAGCTACCAATGATGCCGGGAATTGCCCCCAGCACGCCAGCTTCGTTACAGGAGGGGCCTTCCGTGCCCTCCCCAAAGTAATCCCGATACCGAAGGCCATCCCAAAGGACGACCTGCCCTTCCCACTGATAGATAGCTCCATACACCCAGGGTTTGCCCAGCTGGTGGGCTATTTCATCTATGAGGAGGCGACTGGGGAGGTTATCCGTGCCATCAATCCAGATGTGGGCGGAAGCGCCTATGGTGCGGAGGAAGGTTTCATCGGCCCAGCACTGGTGGGTCTCAATGGAGAGGTCAGGACGGAGGTTTTGGAGGTGGTGAGCGAGAATGTGGACTTTGGGTTGGCCGAGGTTTTGCGGGGTATAGAGGGGCTGCCGGTGAAGGTTTTCCAGAGCGATGGTGTCGGGATCGCAAAGAATGAGCCGCCCAATCCCCATTGCACTCAAATACAGGGCGGCGGGGGTGCCCAGACCTCCCACGCCAATTACCAGCGCCGAAGCTCGCTGAAGGCGCCCCTGGTCCCAAAAAGGAAGAAGCCGCTGCGCCCGGTACGGATCAAGAGCCATCTTGACCTGCGACTTTGGTGATAGTGCCCCGCCGATATTCCCAGAGCACCCAGCGGTAGGTTCGGCAATCAGGGGGTATCTGGTACCGATTGATGAGGCCCCCCCAAGCCTCAGGAAGGTACGGTCGCTGGTCCGGCCCATACGCCGCCGAGAGCTTTCCCAATAGCTGGAAAGCCTCATACCCATACAAGTGAAAGGGCGTCACCACAATCCCCAGACTATCCCGTACCCACCGCACCAAAAGGCTCCATTGACTACTATCAGGTAGATAAGTTTGCGGTACCCATAGTGTAATCCGCCAAAAATCCTTGAGTTCGGTTCTCTGAAACCGAAGCCAGTCTTCCATGCCTATAATCAGCGGCAGCGGCAAAGTATCCCGTCCCAGCCGATTCAAAAGAAAGCTCGCTATCTCTTCGTTTGTTATGGCCAGCAGGTACCAGTCATATGAGGAGAGGGAGTCTTTGAGGGTATTCCAACGTTTGAGCATAGCGGATATGGTATTGGGGACAAAAACAGTGGGGGCATACTGCTTTTTCTTGACTCCTTCGGCATAAGCGAGGGCGGTGGGTTCGTCGCTTTCAATGAGGATGATGCCTCGTTTACCCGCTTGGGTTTCAGAGAGGTGGGTGCCGACTAGGGCGCCGATGCAGTCGGCTGGTACGCTTAGGGGAAAGGTGTAGGCGGTGCGGGGATAGGCCTTATTGATGGGGATGGCGTGCCATACTTGATGCCTTTGGCACCAGTCGGCAATGATTTGGTTGAGGGAGTAGGAGAGGTCGCCCACGAGCAGGTGGGGTGGGCGGCGTGTCAAGGAGTCTAAGATTTTTCGCACGGTGAGGGGGTTGCGTTCGGTGTCAAAGAGCTGAATCTGCCAGACGGCATAGGGGGAGCGCAGGTGGGGTAGGCTCCACGCGGCCCCCTGCCAGAAGTTCAGAACAGGCCCTAACCCCCCCTGTGAAGTCATAAAGGGCAGAAGCACAGCTATACGTAACGTTTCGGGGGGAAGGGCGGCTAAGAGAGAATCTATGTTTTCGCTAATGGGGGAGGTACCGCAGGTTTGCTGGTACCAGTGCAGAAGAAAATACCAGGGTTTCCAGCTGCAGGATTGGCGCAGGTGGTAGGCGAGCGCTTCAGCTAAGTAGGGGGTCAGGATAGTGGAGGGGTATTGAGAAAGGTAGGCCCAAAGAAAACCGGGGTCCGCCTCCCTGTAAGCAAAGGCCCGCAAGCGATTCTCCACGGCGGCACGCAAATCCGGCGGCGTCCCAGAACTCTCTAAGAGGGTACGCAAAAGGTAAAGGGCACTGGGCCAATCCGAACGGGACTGAAGAAGGAGATGCACCCGGTGAAAATTCGCTTCGGCCCCGATCGGGCCGCCCGAGTCCAGCTTAGAGGCCAAATACCAGTTAGACAAGGCATCCCGGTAGCGTCCCGTCTGGAAGGCTAAAATCCCCCGCACCAGGGCCGCCTCCGCCCGCAAAAGAGAGTTTTTCTCCTGCATGGCGGCTTCCAAATGGCGCTGCGCAGTCACAGTGAGTCGTCTCTCTATGGCCTCATAGGCCAGGTCCAACGAAGACTGCGCATACACACTCAGCAGGCTAAACCATCCCACCCACCGCATGCCCAAACGGTCTTTGCCTAAGGATGAGCTAAGGTAAGGCTTTTCCAAACGTAATGCCATTTTGAGGCCAAGGCTTTCTTAATGTGAAGAGGGGATGGCGGCGGCCAGCGCC
>JAVVHK010000089.1:0-6557 GCA_032249525.1 Bacteroidota bacterium
CTCGGATAAGGCTTAGCTTCGCCCCTACTATCCCGAACCGACAATCGCTGGGCATATAACCCCACACTCACCCCCATAAGGAAAAACCACAAACAGCCTACCCCCCTCAAGACCGCCCGCCTCTTTAGGGGCAGGGTTTCTGAAAGCTCTTTAGGATAAACCTTAGTCAGCATGAGACGAAAAGGCTAAGGACTTACATTTTGCATTAGTCACCTTGTAAAAGAGCCCTTAGAGAAAATCTTCGCAGTAAATGTAAGAGGTAAAAGTAAATCATCACAAGCAGCCCAGAAAGGAGAGCAATAAGAACGAGGTAATCGCCGACCGAGAGCTTTACGGGAAAGTGTTGGATGAGGAAGCCCTCTCCGCCGCGTAGTTTTAGCCAGTGAAAACGAGCCTGCGTCCAGACCGTGAGAGTCCCTATGAGGGCTCCTCCTAAAAATCCTCCTCCGATTACACCTACGGCTAATCCAAAAAGAAGCCGATACCGCCAGCTTTCTGATGCGCCTAAGGCCTGATAGACCGCCCAATCCCGCCGATGATAAATCAAAAGAGCCGATAGCACGCTCAGTACGCCTCCTGCTACCAGCACCAGCATCAGGCCCAAACCCCACTGAGAAAGTAAACGTTCCTGAGCTAGTACCCGATACACATCGGCATGTTGGGCTCTGGGGTCTTTCACGGTATAAGCAGGGCCTAAGGTGCGTTGGAGCTTAGCCTTTACGAGCTGAATAGACCGTGGGTCATGCAGGCGTATTTCTAACATAGTGTAGGGTGCTTCTCGCCAAACGGGTATCTCTTCGGCTCGTACGATCACCCAGCTCTCATCGTAATCTTTTTGGACGCTGAAAATCCCCTGCACGGAGAGACTTTTTCGCTGGATGGCGGCCTCACCGCTCATAGCCAGGGTTCGCACGGACGACACCAGATAGAGCCATACGGGCCATTCCTGCTCCGTATCTGACAGGGCCAGCGCAGCCGCTACCCCCGAACCAATAAGGGCGGACCGAGGCCGTAAAGGAAAACCTTCCCCTCCCACTAAGTGCGAACCAATCCCACTCACAAGCTCGTATCCCGGCTCTATGCCGCGCAAACGAACTACCACCTGCCGCTCCCCATGACGGAGTACCGCTATCCCCTCATAAACCCCCGCAATGGCTTTGATTTCGGGCCACCGACTAAGCTCCTCCTTGAGGGCCGGTGTGAGGCCCGGCCCCTCTATGCGCAAATGAGGATCCACCCGCTGAAAGACTTCCTCTAAAAATTGACTAAACCCTCCAAACACCGCCGACACCGCCAGCCATGCCCACGTAGATGCCGCAACGCTCCCAATACCCAAATACACTAAGAACCGCAGGCTACGCCGCGGACTAACCGTAAGATAACGCCACCACAGTCGCCTCATGAGGCCGACTCACGAGAATCGGAGTCAGCGGCAGGAGGGGGGAGTTTCTGAAGAAGCTCTTCTATCCGACGGGCTTTAAGCTCCGTTTCATCTGGGAAAAATTTGATGGTCGGCATCACCTTTACAAAGTGCCGAATGCGCTGCGCCAGCGCATACCGAAGCTCTTTCTGATACTGGTTTAGGAAGCGTACGGTGTATTCCAACTTTTCTGTGGGGATGGTCAGAAGATAGGCGCGTACTTGCTGCAAGTCAGGGGTAAGCCGCACGTCGCTCACTTCGATGAGGATGCCATTCAGTTCGGGAGCATCTTCAGCGAAACTGCGGATAATGTCCGCTAAGTACTGGTGGATTTCGCCTCCCAGCCGCTGCTGACGTAGGTTCTTGGGACGAGCCATGATGAGCAAAAGTACAATGCAAAAGGGGACTCTATTCTCGCTGAATCTGTGCACCCAAGGCGTTTAACCGAATATCTATCGCCTCATAACCGCGCGCTATCTGCTCCGCATTTTCTATGACGCTTTCCCCCTCCGCAGACAAAGCAGCAATCAAAAGCGCTATGCCTGCCCGAATATCTGGACTGCTCATAGTAATGCCCCGTAGCGGATGCCGGCGCCCCAGCCCGATCACCATAGCCCGGTGCGGATCACACAAAACCACCTGCGCCCCCATCTCAATCAGCCGATCCACAAAAAAGAGCCGACTCTCAAACATCTTCTGATGAATCAGCACTTGTCCAGCGGCCTGAGTAGCCACCACGAGAAGAATACTGAGTAAGTCTGGGGGGGTTCCCGGCCAGGTATGGTCGGAGAGAGTCAAAATATGCCCTTCCCACAAGGTATCGGGCTCATAGAGCGCCGTAGGCTCGACCCGGACGCGTTCTCCCTCTAAATGCACGGGAATACCCAGCCGTTCAAACGGATGAATAATCGGACCCATATGCTCCACAGGCACAGGGGCAATCTCCAGCGGGCTCTGCGTCATAGCTGCCAGCCCAATCAAGCTCCCTATCTCAATCACATCCGGCAAAATGACATGATGGGCGCCTTTCAGCTCGCTCTGCCCCCGAAGGGTAAGACGATTACTTCCAATGCCGGTGATAGAAACCCCCATCCGACTAAGCAGATGGCACAACTGCTGAACATACGGCTCACAAGCCGCATGATAAAGGGTGGTTTCCCCTTCTGCTAAGGCGGCCGCTAAGAGAAGATTGGCGGTGCCCGTAACAGAAGCTTCCTCTAATAGAATAAACTTTCCTTGGAGGCGGCGAGGGGCTACGATTTTGTAGAGTTCGTGCTTATCGTCGTAGGAGATGGTGGCGCCGAGAGCTTCAAAGCCTAGCAGGTGGGTATCTAAACGGCGGCGCCCGATCTTATCGCCTCCCGGACGATACATATACGCTTCGCCGCACCGTCCTAAAAGAGCTCCCGCCAAAAGCACTGACCCCCGTATCTGCCGAAAAAGCATCCCCATCTCCGGCTCTAATAATCGCCGCGGCTCCACCTTCTCCGCCACGATCCGAACCGTATGTTCGCCTAACCACTCTACCTTAGCCCCAACTCCCGCTATCAGCTCTAAATGCCGCTCAACATCTAAGATGCGGGGAACATTTTCATAGATGACAGGTTCTGAGGTGAGTAAAGCTGCGGAGAGGACTTGGAGGGCTTCATTTTTGGCGCCTTGGGGATGGTAAGTGCCGCTTAGGCGGGCACCGCCCTGCACCCGAAACCTCATTAGCGGCGATTCCGAGGAAAGCGGCGTCCCTTTGAGTGGCGGGTGCTGGAGCGAGGGCTCTCGGTTTGAGCCGGCGGCCGACTACCCTCACTTCGGGCCGTCCTCTCCACAAGCGATACTACCTCGGCAGGTATCTGGAGTTGGCCCCCGCTTAGGTCCTGTAGGTGCTTAGCCAGCGTGGCGGCATCTACCCTTTCCCCGTGATACTGAAGAATTTGCAAGAGCCCCTGCATGAAAACCGCTATCATTTCTGGCGGGGCAGACGCAGGAAGGGTATCTACTATTTTAGCTGCGATAAACCCGTACTGCCGAAAAGGCGTGTGATATCGGGGATAAGGGGGGCGTTCAGGAGCCCGGGGCTGCAAGGAAGCCGGCGCCTCCCACGGAAAATCTTCCTGAAGTTCCGCAGGCAGCATCATGTAAAATCGCCCCCGCCAGCTCACAAGCTCCTCAGAGGAAAGACGACCCTCCTCCTTTCCCTCTATCAGTAAAAACCACCTAAAAAGAAACTGCAAAGCCGCCTTCCGCTCCTCAGAGGTAGAGAGCTGAGCCACTTGCCGCAAAAGCTCCATAAAATGAGCCCCTGCCACAGGCAAGGGATTAAGACGAAGAGGAATAGGCACCTTAGGCAAGCCTGAGTTTAGCATATCGTAAGTCTAAACGCTTTTTCCCAAAGCGCTCAAAGTTAATGACAACGATGCCGGCGGCGCCGTTGTCTGTGCATTCTAGGACAGTGCCTCGTCCGAAGTGGGAATGATGCACTTGCACACCCGGTCGGAGTTGAGCCAGAGAGAGCGTGCCTTCTATTGAAGAAGAGGGCGTAGGGGCGCCGCGCGCAGGGGAAACAAGGGGACGGGGCGGACTCACCATGAAGGAAGAAGCCCTCGGAGAACGCCGCTCTTCCAAAAGGGGGCGCAGCTCCTCCAAGAAACGACTGGGTTCCGCTATCCGCAGTTGACCTGTATATCGAGGCCGACATAAGTATAGCTGCTGGGCCGCCCGAGTAAGCCCCACATAAAAGATACGTCGTTCTTCCTCTTCGCCTTCTATGCCCTCCTCATAAGCCCGAATATGCGGTAAAAGCCCCTCTACAAGGCCTACCAAGAAGACCACTTGAAACTCCATACCCTTCACGCCGTGTATAGTAGAGAGCCAAACGGCATCCCCTTGCATTTCTGTTTCTTCTTCTGGCGTGTATAGAGCCGACTGTATCAGAAATCCTGCAAGGTCTCCCTCCTCTCCCTGATTGACATAGTAGGTGTTTATGGCTTCCAGAAGGGACTCTAAGTTTTCCTGGCGCTCTTGGGCTCGGGCATCGTCGCGGTAATACTCAATGAGCCTGGATGCAGCCAAAACCTCCTCAGCCAGTAAAGGAAGGGGAAGCTCTGCTACACGTGCCCGCAGCTCCTCTACAAAAGCTTTGAAGCGCAGAAGAGCTTGTCGAGCCGTAGGCGCCAAACTCGCCGCTACCTTAGGCAAACTCTCCCACAGACTCTGCCCTAAAGCTATAGCCCCCTTCTGCCACTTGCTCAACGTGGCCTCCCCAATCCCGCGCGGCGGCACATTCACAATCCGAAGCAAAGCCTGATCATCATGCGGATTGTGCACCAAGCGCAAATAGGCTAAGAAGTGCTTTACCTCTTCCCGTTGATAAAAGCTCACAGCCCCTACAAGTCTATAAGGAATACCCTCCCGCCGCAGCGCCTCCTCAAACGCCCGTGAATAAGCGTTTGTTCTATACAAGACCGCTATCTCCCCGTATGGAAAATGTTCTCGCAGCACGAGCTCCCGAATTTTCCTTGCTACAAACGCAGCCTCCTCTGCTGGCGTGGAAAAGTCTTCTAAAAGAAGGGGCTTAGGCCCCTCAGGCCGGTTGGTAAAGAGCTCTTTGGCCATAAGCATCTGGCTATTGCGGAGGGTCTCGTTAGCTAAACGCAAAATAGCCGGCGTAGAACGGTAGTTTTGTTCCAGTTTGATGACTTTTGCCTCAGGAAAATCGGATTGCAGGCGGCGAAAGTTATGCACGTCGGCTCCCCGAAAGCGATAAATACTCTGCGCATCATCCCCCACAACGAAAAGCTGGCGATGCCGCGCCGCTAACTTCGCAATGACCTGATACTGAATGGCATTCGTATCCTGGTACTCATCTACTAAGATATGCTGATAGCGGTTTTGAAGCTCATGGAGCACAGCAGGCTCTCGGGTAAGCAAGCTGTCCATCTCTAAAAGTAGGTCGTCAAAGTCCAGGGCATCTGCCAGGCGGAGGCGAGTCTGGTAAGTTTGGTAAAGGCTATGGGCTCTGGTTTCGGTGGGCGTGGTGGGAAAGATATGGCTCGGCCGAAGACCTTGATTTTTCCAGCGGCTGATGATGGTCCGATAAGCGCCTGCTTCCTTGGGGTTTAGGCCCTGCTCTTTCAAGATAGTCCGAATGAGCGCTAGGCTATCATCTGCATCGTAAATGACAAAGCGCGAGCTTACAGGCTCCCCCTGTAGATAAAGCCGAAGCCAGCGCGCAAAAAGGCTATGAAAGGTGCCCATCCATACCCCATGGGCGGCGTTTCCCACCAGCTTTTGCAGGCGGGTCCGCATCGTGTCAGCCGCCTTATTCGTAAAAGTAAGAGCTACAATCGCACCGGGAGGCACACCCTTCTCAATCAGATAGGCGATCCGATAGGTAAGAACCCGAGTCTTACCGGTGCCGGCCCCGGCTAAGACAATGACGGGGCCGCCTTCATGAAGCACCGCTTTTTGCTGCTGGGGGTCAAGTTCGCCTATCCAGCCCGGAGTAAGGCCCATACACAGACAAATGTAGGGAATTTGAGCGCCTGCCATTCCCTCGGCGGCCATGCCCCCTCCTCAATCCATACCCGGGTGTAGCGACTCCAGTTACAGAATGTGGTCACCCCTGTCTGGGAACTGAGACACCGCAAAGGTCAGGTAGGCACCAGCCTCGGCCGTAAATCAACAAAAATCCCAAAAAGAGTACTGGATTTCCCTTTGAGAAGCCCTTCTCAGCGGGGTAGCGCAAAAGAGTATTATTTTCTGGCACGGGTTTTGCCTTGTACCTTAGTGGTATGAAGACCCTTCACACCTTAGTTATGGTGCTCCTTTTAGGGAGCGCGTTGCAGTCACAGACGGCTTGGGCAAGCTGGAACATTTATCGGGACAGTACAGGTAGTGGAGCCGACCCCGTGGGCGGCGGCTTGTTGTGCTCGAATGACACGGTGTGGCTTATCGTGGACACGACGGGCATGGGCGCCGCTGGCATCACAGGGTGGAGGTGGCGCTATAGTGGGGTGCCTCCGACGCTGGTGCACTGCGAAGGCTCGGGATGTCCAACTTCCTTACCGACATCTTTTCCCTTTGAGGGCCTGCCGAATAAGCTCAAAGTCGGCGAGTTTCTCAGCGTTTGCGTGGTAGCCGT
>JAVVHK010000090.1:0-6474 GCA_032249525.1 Bacteroidota bacterium
GTGGCTGGGCCACTTCTGCATTTTAGTCTCGGAAGGGACAGCGCAGGAAACCTCTACCAAAATACCCGCGGCGCCTACCTTCGGGCCCGCCTCGGAAAAAAAGTGGGTATTTATGTAGACTTCTTAGAGACGCAGGCGCGTGTTCCTCTCTTTATTAGCCAGCGCTATGATACTTACCGCTGCCTCTGGGGCGAAGCCTTCGTAAAGGTGATAGGGCCTCGCACCTTTGACTACAATAACAGCCGCGGTTATCTCACCTACAGCCCTATTTCGGCGGTGCGTATCAAGTTCGGTCGGGACAAGGCCTTCTGGGGAAGCGGCTTTCAAAGTCTCTATCTCTCGGATTATGGCCCCGAATATCTTTACCTACATATTCGGACTCGCCTGGGCCGCTGGGAATACCATAACTTCTTTGCCCAGCTCATAGACTTCATCCCCAATAAGCCCGATGCTTGGGGTGATTATCCCCGTAAGTATGCCGCCATTCACCAGCTGCTTTGGCGGCCCGGACGCGGCATAAGTCTTGGTATCTACGAGGCCGTCCTGTACAGCCCCTGGACCCCCACCGGCCGCCGAGGCATAGAACTGCACTACTTCATCCCCATCATCTTTTACCGCTCCATAGAACAGTACCTCGGAAGCCCCGACAACGGCTTCCTCGGCGTCTTCGGTAGAGGCAACTTCCTAAAGCACTTTCAGATCTACGGCCAAATCCTCATAGATGATTACAACTTCTCCAAACGAAAAGAAGGCAAAGGTTGGTGGGCCAACAAGTATGCTTTGCAGGGCGGCCTCAAAATCATAGAGGCCTTTCTTCCCACGCTGGATCTCTTTCTGGAGTACAATCAGGTTCAGCCATACACTTACAGCCATTCCAACGTCAGCAATGCTTGGACGCATTATGGACAGTTTTTGGGGCATCCTTATGGGGCTAATTTGCGGGAAGTATCCTTGGCCTTTCGGTATCAGCCTGTGGGCGGGCTAACTTTGGAGGGAAGGTACATCCACCTTCTTCAAGGGCTCAACACCCCTACCCAAAACTGGGGCAGCAGCCCCTTCATCAGTGATGTGAATTTTGTGCAGCCCTTTGGGAATCGGCTTTTGCAGGGGGAAAGAGTTAGTCGGCGGCTCCTTATGGGGCGGGCCGTATATCAGCCTTTCCTTCAGCCGGCCTATCTGGAGGTGGAAGGACACTGGCGGGATGGAGCCATCACGCTTCTGGGCGGCCTGCGCTGGACGTTGGCTCCTAAGGTGCTTCGCTTCTAAAAGCCCCTCCCCCGCTCTTCCCATCTTGCCGTATCTTTGAAGAAATGCTGACCCTCGGCCTTTTTCTCCTGGCCTTAAGCATTTTGATTATTGTGCATGAGCTGGGGCACTTTCTGCCTGCTAAGCTCTTTGGGATGCGGGTGGAAAAGTTTTATCTCTTTTTTGACTGGCCAGCAAAGCTTTGGAGTTTTCGCAAGGGAAAAACCGAATACGGCATTGGCATTCTACCGCTGGGAGGTTATGTCAAGATTGCGGGAATGGTGGATGAATCCAGCATAGGGAAGAGGCAAAGCCCTACTCCCCCTCAACCAGATGAATTTCGGGCTAAACCCCTACCCCAGCGAATGCTGGTGATTGCAGGCGGCCCCTTAGCCAATGTGCTGTATAGCTATGTCGTCTTCTTACTCCTTCTTACCCTGGGCGGAAAAGAAAAAATCGCCTACCACGCCTGGCCTATGGGATTTGAGCCTGTTCCTTTCTTAGGAATAGAAGCCGGCGACCGCATCCTCGCTGTGAATGGCAAGCCCGCCTACCATCCCAACCTATTAGACATTCAAAAAGTAGCTCAAGGCACTTACACGCTCACTATCCTTCGGGGAAAAGATACGATTCAGCTTTCCCTTTCGCGGGCACAGTGCGATACCCTTTTACGAAAGCTCTTGCGCAAAGAGGAAGTTTTTGTGCCTCGTTTGCCCCCAGTGGTCCTTCCTATGGAAGGTGGTCCTGCATATCGAGCCGGAATCCGAGAGGGAGACACGATCATAAGCATGGAGGGGGAAACCGTGCATTCTTTCCAAGAAATGCGAGAAAAGCTGAGACGTTTAGGAAAGGATTCGGTGCATCTTTTAGTGGGGCGTTCTTCTGGGCGCTTTATGGTGGGGGTGAAGTTAGATAGTTTAGGGCGACTTGGGGTGTGGCCGGCAGTCCATTTACCTGTAGAGCGGGAGAAATATTCTTTTTCGCAGGCGCTTTTGGAGGCAGGGGCTATGGTATATCAGACGGCGGCATTACAAATAGAAGGTTTTCGGCTGCTTCTGACGGGGCAGGTTCGCCCTACGGAAAGCCTGGCCGGCCCTATCGGGATTGCCAAACTTACCGCCAAGCAGTATGAGGAGGGCGGATGGCTCCAACTTTTGTCGTTTTCGGCCGTCCTAAGTCTCATCTTAGCGATTATGAACCTTTTGCCGATTCCGCTTTTGGATGGGGGGCATTTGCTTTTTCTGGGATTGGAGGCGGTTTTTCGGAAGGAACCTTCGTATAAGCTCCGGGAAGTTGCTCAATACATAGGGCTGGCGATTATCTTGGGGATTATGATTTTAGCGTTTTGGAGTGATTTTCGGCGCTTATGAGGAGGTGGGTGATTTTGGGGTGGGTTGGGCTGATGTGGGGGCAATCGGCGGCGTCAGAGGCGGTGATGCGCTTTCGGATGGGCCAATATGAGGCGGCCCTGCCTCTCTTTCAGCAAGCCTACCGACAGACAGGCGATAAGCTCTGGGCAAGCTACCTTTTAGAGTGTTATCTCCGATTGGAAAACTACGAAGCGGCAGAACGCTGGCTCTCCCAACAAAAGAAATCCCGTTCTACGCCCGACATCTGGCTCAAAGTCTGGGAGGGACGGTACCTTTTGGCTAAAGGGGATTCTGCGGGGGGCCTTGCCCTCTGGGAAAGCACCCTCAAAAGCTCTCAAGCTGACGCACATATTTATGAAGACCTTGCTGAGGTAGCGGCGCGAGTCTGGGGGGCTTTTGAATGGGAGCGGCGTTTTTTGTATGAGGCGCGCGGGCGCTCGCGAAGTCCCTTTGCTTATGCGGAGGCGTTGATTCCCTCTTTGGAGGCAGAGCGCGCCTATGCGCAGGCTTGGATAGAGTGGCTTCATCTCTGGCAGGGAGGACGCGTACCTACGGATAGCTTGCTGTCCATAGCCTACCGATATCATGTTCAAGAGAGGGTGCCGCTGGATAGCCTGGAAATACCCCTTTTACGGCTTTATCAGGGTACGACGCCCCCTCCGGAATATCAGACGCTCTTGATGCGGTTTTATCTACTAGCGGAGGATTATGTGGAGGCATTGCGTTATGCCCGAGCCGTGAGTCGGCAGACAGGCCAATGCGAAGCTATCTACGAGGTGGGCCTAGCCGCCGAAATCGCCAGCGCCCTCCAGATTGCTCGAGAAGCCTATCAAGAGATTATTAGGACCTATCCCAACTGCCCTGCTTACGAAAAGACCATTCCTCACTACCTAAATGTGGAAAGCCTTTTAGAGCAGCCGCAGAAGGCCCTTGCGCGGGTAGATAGTTTGATTCGGGTGCAGGGGGCTCGGCCTGCTCTCCTTATAGAGGCAGCGCGGTGGCTTTTGCGTACGGGGCAGGCTCAAGCTGTGCCCGCTCTATTAGATTCGCTCCAGCCGCCTACCACGGGGCTTTTGGCCCAAAAGTACTTCCTACTTGCCGACGCCGCCCTTTATATGGGGGATCCTATCCAGGCCCGGCTCTATCTTTTAGAGGTAGAGTCGCGCCTGCCAGAGTCCGCTTACCTCTCTACGGCCTACTTCAAACTGGCGGAGCTGGCGTTCTTTCAAGGGGAGTTTGAGCTGGCCCGAACGCGCCTCCGCCTTCTAAAAAACAATACCCAAGACGAGCTGAGCAACGACGCCATAGAGCTTTACTGGCTCATCTTAGACAATCTCAAACCTGATACGCTGACAGCGCCGCTTCTACTTTTAGCTCGGGCCCTCTTAGCGGAGCGGCAGGGGAATCTCTCCCTCGCCGAAGAGCTGTGTGACACCTTAGAGACCCAATGGAAAGGCCATCCCGTATCGGATGATGTTTTTTGGCTCAGAGCGCGTTTAGCCCTGGGGCGCGGCGATACGACAAAAGCCCGAACTTACCTTCAGCTTCTGGCCGACTATCCGGATACGGAGAGCCTGTATCGGGATGAGGCTCTTTACTTTTTAGCCCGGCTGGCTCGAGGGGAAGCGGAAGCTGCGCGCTATTACGAGCGTCTGCTTAGAGAAGTTCCTAATAGTCTCTATGCTCGGATTGCGCGGGAGGCTTTGGGTGCGTTGGCACGGTGAGAGGTAGCGGTAGGCACCAATAGCTGGACGGCTCGTCCGCACCACTCTCCCCTACACTTAGAAAGGGTTTTGTACCTTTGAATGATGCGCCTGATCCTCTTCATCGGACCGCCAGGATCGGGGAAAGGCACCCAGGCCCAGCGCTTAGCCCAAGAACTTGGCTATCGTCACCTCGTAATGGGAGACCTTCTCAGGGAGGAGATTCGGGCTAAAACCCCCCTGGGACAAAAAATCCAGCCTCTCTTAGAGGCAGGGCTCTTAGTGCCCGACGAACTGGTCATAGACTTAGTGGCGCATCACCTCCAAAATGGAGCCGATTACATTTTAGATGGTTTTCCGCGCACTGTACCTCAGGCGGAAGCTCTGGACCGGCTCCTCAATGAGAAGGGCGCTTCCCTTCAGAGCGTTATTTTTTTGGATGTACCAGAGGAGGAGCTCATTGCGCGCCTGCTTAAGCGAAGCGAGCTGGAGGGGCGGAGCGACGATAATCCAGAAACGATTCAGCGGCGTTTGGCGGAATACCGCCAAAAAACCCAGCCCCTCTTAGACTTTTATGAGGCCCGAGGTCTGCTCAGACGCATCTCGGGCGTGGGCTCTATCCCCCAAATCACCGAACGCATCAAAAAAGCCATGGAAATGTGTTAGATACATAGCATGGCCCACGAGGAGATCAAAATAGACTCCATCGAGGAAGCCCTTGCCGCTCTGCGTGCAGGAAAAATGGTCATAGTGGTGGATGATCCCGACCGGGAAAATGAGGGGGACCTTGTTATGGCGGCGGAGTTTGTTACTGCTGAGGCGATTAACTTCATGGCCAAGGAGGCGCGGGGGCTGATTTGTGTGCCGCTTTTGCCTGAGCGGGCTCAACAGTTACGGCTTTCCCCCATGGTCGCCGAAAACACAGCTCCTCATGGGACGGCTTTCACGGTGTCGGTGGATTACATTGGGGAGGGTCCTGTAACGGGTATTTCGGCGGCGGACCGAGCTCGCACGATTCGGGCTTTGGCTGACCCTGAGGCAAAGCCCGAAGACTTTGCTCGGCCAGGCCATGTCTTCCCGCTCATTGCTCGGCCCGAAGGCGTACTCCGCCGCAGTGGCCACACCGAAGCCGCCGTAGACCTCATGCGCCTCGCTGGCCTGACCCCCGTCGCCGTCATCGTAGAAATCATGAACGAAGACGGCACTATGGCCCGCCTCCCCACCCTCCGCCAGTTAGCCGACCGATGGGGCTTCCCCCTCATCACCATCCAAGACCTTATCGCTTACCGCCTACGCACCGAGTCCACTATCGTCCGAGAAGTCGTCGTAGACATGCCCACCAAATACGGCCACTTCAAGCTCTACGCCTATCGCCACAAATACACGGGCGAACCCCACGTCGCCTTGGTCAAAGGCACCTGGGCCCCTGACGAACCTATCCTGGTGCGAGTGCACTCGTCCTGCTTTACGGGAGATGTCTTGGGGTCCTTGCGATGCGACTGCGGCAATCAGCTAGCCCTAGCTCTCCAGCGTATTGAGGCAGAAGGAAAAGGCGTCTTAGTGTATGTCAATCAGGAAGGGCGAGGCATTGGCCTCCTGCCCAAAATGCACGCCTATCGCCTCCAAGAAGAAGGCTTGGACACTGTGGATGCCAACATAGCCTTGGGCTATGCTCCCGATGAGCGCGAATATGGCACCGGAGCGCAGATTTTACGGGACTTAGGCGTTACTAAAATGCGTCTCCTTACGAATAATCCTAAAAAACGTGCAGGCCTGGCCGGCTTCGGCTTAGAAATCGTTGAAACCATCCCTTTGGTCATTCCCCCAAACCCCTATAATCATCGTTACCTCCTCACCAAAAAAACGCGCCTCGGTCATATTCTGCCCGAAGATATCTTACTCCAGGAGCCCAAGGTTGAGCCTCCCTCCGAAGCCCCCTGTGAGGAGGTATGCCAGCCTAAGGGCAGCTAAAAATAGCCTTCTCCCCTCCCCTACCCTCCCCAAAGGTTCTATCACCACCTGATAGTTTCCTATTAGCAACCATCTGCCCTTCCAGGTAGTCAGGTCTTTCGCCTCATTGCGTTATACCATTTCCCATTATAAACTTTCTTTTTGGGCGGCGGGGCCCGGCCCGGGGGGGGGGGGCCGCCCCGGGA
>JAVVHK010000091.1:0-6300 GCA_032249525.1 Bacteroidota bacterium
TGTGGTAATGCAGCAGGGAGCTAGGTCAAAGTCGGGCAGGTCAAATGACTTTCCTTTGCGTTCGTAGGAGTTTTCCGCAACGAGCATGCCGCCGTCCATCCCTTCCTCAAAGGCGCGCACGCCCTGTACGGATAATGTTACACCCTCGTTTTTGAGCTGCTTCTTCGGATATTGGTCCGCAGAGATAGTTACGGTGCGGAATTCGTACCGATTGCCTCCATTTTTGACTACGAGTTTACCCTGATAGGTGGATTTTTTCCGGAAGCCCGACTTAGGGGGGATGGTAACTTTGACGCTGTACTTAATGGAATCCGCATGAACCTCCAGAGGATTGGGATTCACGGTTACGACAGTGCCTTTGAATTTTGCACATTGGGTCAGCATACCCACAGAGAGGAGCACTGTGAAAAGGCCCCCTCTTAGTAAGTGTTTTTCGACTCGCATAGCTGCTTATGTTTTTAGTTCGGGGCAAAGGTAGGCAAACTTTTGGGAATGAGAGGTGAAGGTTTATTTGACGGGGCTGCCGGGGGTGCAGGGTTCTACGGGGCTTATGAGGATGAGTCGGCCGCTCGCGTCTTCTGCAAAAAGGAGCATCCCCTCGCTTTCTACTCCTCGCAAGGTTTTCTTAGGGAGGTTAGAGAGCCATACGGCTTGTTTGCCGATCAGGGCTTCCGGCGCGTAATGAGCGGCTACCCCAGAGACGACGGTATGCTCTCCATCATCGCTTAGGATACGCAGTTTGAGGAGCTTATCTGCTTTGGGGATCCGCTCAGCCTGCAAAATGCTTACGACTTTGAGACGTATTTTTTGGAATTCTTCTATGGAAATAGTGGGGGTTTGGGTGGAAGGTGTGGGTGGGGCCTGGGGGAGAAGGCTTTTGAGGGAGGTGAGTTCTTGTGGGGAGAGTTTGGGGACGAGGGGTTGTGGGGGCTGAGTGAGGAGAAGCTCCTGGGCTAAAGGCTCTGGTTTTTCCAAGACATCCCAGGGATAAAGGGGCGCTTGGAGGAGGGCGCGCAGCTGGGGCGCTATTCGGACGGGCAGGAATGGTTCCATCAGCGTGCCCAGTGCTAAAAGCAAGTCTGTAAAGCCTAAGAGGATTTCAGCGGCTTTTTCGGGGGGCTGGTGCCAAGGGGCCGCCTCCGTAAGTTCTTTATTGGCTAAGCGCGCCAAGGCTAAAAGGCTCTCCAATGCCCCCGTAAAATCAAACCCTTCCAAACGTTGAGCCATTTCCCGGGCGGTTTCGGCCCGAGCCCGCAAAAGCGTAGGCATAGGCCGAACCGCATGTCTCTGCCCCTGGCGCCACAAAAGACTCAAAAGCCGATGTAGGAGATTAGATAGGTTGGCCAAAAGCTCCGTATGAATGCGCTGTTCGTACTCCTGCCAGGTGAAGTCTCGGTCTTTGGTCTGGGGAAGGAGGGCCGTCAGGACGAAGCGAAGCTCATCTACTCGGTGAGGGGCTTTCTCTAAGTAGTCATTTAGGTCTATGGTCCAGCGGCGGGAAGTGGAGATTTTTTGGCCTTCTAAGTTGAGGAACTCATGGGCGGGGACGGCGAAAGGCAAGGTGTAGCCTTCGTCCGCGGCAATAAGGATGGCGGGGAAAATGAGCGTGTGAAAAACGATATTGTCTTTGCCGATGAAGTGCACGATGCGGGTTTCGGGGTCTTTCCAGAAGGGTATCCAGGCGTCTGGGGTGTTGTTGGCTTGGGCCCACTTTTGGGTGATGGAGATGTAGCCTAAGGGGGCTTCAAACCAGACATAAAGGACTTTGCCGGGGAGGTTGGGTACAGGGACGCCCCAGTCTAAATCTCGGGTAATAGCCCGAGGCGCTAGCCCTTGCCGAAGCCAGCTCTCAATAACAGGGCCGACATTAGGCTTCCAGCTGCGGCTAGCGACGAAGTCTCTGAGGGCCCCAGTCAAAAGGTCTAATCGGAAGAAATACTGGATGCTGGGACGCAGTTCGGGTGTACTTTGCGAGAGGCGGGAGCGGGGCTGGAGGAGGTCCGTGGGGCTAAGGAGGGCGCCGCACTTTTCGCACTGGTCGCCATAAGCTTCGGTGTAGCCGCAGTGAGGGCATGTGCCTATGATGTAGCGGTCCGGGAGGAAGGCTTTGACCACGGGGTCGTAGAACTGCTCCACCTCGCGAGCCTCCAAGTAGCCACGTTCTAAGAGTCGCTGGAAAAACTTTTGGGCTAACTGGTGGTGGAGGGGGTCTGAGGTACGGCCGTAATAGTCTATACTGATGCCCATGCGGCGTAAGCTGCTTTCCAGCAGGGGATGGTAGCGGTCAATGATAGCTTGGGGGGTGGTATGCTCCGCTAAGGCTCGAAAAGTAATAGCCACGCCATGCTCATCGGAGCCGCAAATGAAGAGCACCTCATGTCCCCGCAGGCGCAGATAACGAGCATAGATATCGGCCGGTAAGTAAGCCCCCGCTAAGTGTCCAATGTGTAGAGGCCCATTTGCGTAGGGTAGGGCCGCTGTGATCAGATAACGCATGTTTTTACTCTTCGGCGCCGAGGGACTGGAGCCACTCTACGATATCGGTATGCCAGCGCTTTTCGGCGTAATAGAGGGGCGTTTGTCCTTTAGCGTCAGCGGCATTGATGTGGGCACCTTTTTCTACGAGGAGCTTAGCGATATCTATGTGGCCGCGCCAAGCGGCTTCATGTAGGGGGGTGCGACCCTCCCGATCCCGAGCATGCGGAGAAGCCCCCCGCCGCAAAAGCAGCTCCACCATCTCAATATTCCCACTAATCACTGCCCAATGAATGGGTTGCACACCCTTGTGCGAAGCGCTGTGGATAGAAGCCCCTTGGTCTAAAAGATATTCCACCAAAGCGGTATGACCATTGTAAATAGCTAAATGAAGAGGCGTAGAACCATTTTCATTCGGGGCGTCAATAGGGGCGCCATGAGCTATAAGGACTTGGGCTATTTCCAAGTATCCCGCATGAGCCGCTAAATGCAGAGGATGGTTGCCTGTAACAGTAGGGATATCAGGGGCCGCTCCGGCCTTTAGGAGAGCCAACACGGCTTGGGTATGGCCATGGCGAACTGCCACATGTAGAGGGGTCTCTCCGTTTTGGTCTTGCTCATTGGGAGAAAGCCCTTGACTTAGAAGCCATTCTATGACGGGGACATGGCCCCCGCGTGCCGCCCAATGCAGAAGCGTCGCATCATTGCCATCTCGCAAAGACAGATCCTCGGGCCTTAGGCGGGCCTTGAGCGCTTCCAGGTCGCCGCTCAAAAGGAGGTCCTGTAAAGAGGTATCCATGGCCTTCCCTATCTTCGTGGCAAAGATAAGCTACCTTCGCCAAATGGTCGTGCTGCTTGCCGGTTTCGTTTTAGGGGCGGGCGTCTATCTCGTGCTCTCCCGTCCCCAGGCCCTCTGGCTTCTGATCGGCCTGGAAATGATGCTCAATGCCAGCGGAATCATTCTGGTCTATACCGGCTCGCCAGAAGCCTTAGCCCTCCTCTTGCTTCTACTTTTTTTTGCGCTTGTGGAGGCTGCTGTAGCCCTCTTTCTCTTTACAGGCTGGAAAAAACACACCGGCACCTTCTCTCTTGAAACTCTTTTGTCTGATTCTCCATGAAGACCTTTCTCCGGCGGCTGTGGAGCCTCTGGTTTGCTTTCTGGCTTTTCGGGTACTTTATAGTCCTGTTTCCCGTATATGCCATCGTGCTAGCGCGTTTGACGCCCTTCACGATTAGGCTTGGCCACCAGCTCAATCGCTGGTGGGGGTATCTCATTCTATTTATGGGGGGGATTCGGGTGCGGCGGCATGGGTACTATTTCCCAGACAAGCCCTGCATTATCGTTGCTAATCACCGCAGCTACCTGGATATTCCGGTGTGTTATACGACTTTTCCGCCGCGGGTGGCCTTTTTGGGGAAGGCGGAGCTGGCGCGCATTCCGCTTTATGGCTGGACTTATCGGCGACTCCATGTGATAGTGGACCGAAAAGACCCCGCCGCCCGCAAAAAAAGCCTCATTCAAGTCGCCAAAAAACTCAAACAAGGTATTTCCGTACTCATTTACCCCGAGGGCACCACGAAGCACCCCCGTCCCTTAGGGAAGTTTTACGACGGGGCGTTTGTATTAGCCCATGAGCTCCAAGTGCCTCTCCTTCCTATGGTTATGGTGGGCACAGACCGCTGCCTCTCTGCGGATGGGCGCTTCCTCATGCAGCCGGGAGAAGTGCACTGCTACTTCCATCCCCTCATCTATCCCGACGAACCCCCCGAGGTGCTGCGGGAAAAAGTCTACCTTTGGATGGAAGAAACCTTGCGCCGTTATGAGGGTAGATGAGCGTCTCTTAGACCACCTCTGTGAGCTGGCCCGCCTCTCCTTAAAAGGTACCGAGCGCACCCAGATTCTTCAAGACTTAGAACGTATCGTCACTTTCGTGGAGAAGGTGGGCGAGCTGCCTCTAGAAGGAGTGGAGCCCATGCTCTTTGTTGGGGAGCCTGCAGCGCATTTGAGAGACGACGAACCGCAAACTCCATCCGTCTCTCCCCTCTATGCACAAAATGCCCCTCATCACGACGGCCTCTACTGGCGCGTACCTAAATTCGGCGTCAAAGACACTTGACCCGGGAAACTCTTAGGGCCCTTTTAGCGGCAGGAGCCGGCGCCAGCGTAGACACCCGCACCCTTCAGCCCGGTGAGGTCTTCTTTGGACTACCCGGTGCGCATGTACATGGTGCCTCCTTTGCCTCCGTAGCCCTGGAAAAAGGAGCCGCCGCAGTCGTCATCCCCTCCGCTTATGCCGCTAATCTACCCATAGAAAAAGTCTTCTGTCACGAAGACCCCCTATCCCTCCTCCAAGAAGAAGCCGCTCACCATCGGCAGCGCTTTTCGGACCTCCACCTCATTGCCATTGGCGGCTCCAACGGAAAAACCACCACTCGGGCCCTGCTCTCTCATATCCTCTCGCAGGTTGCCCCCACCCTCGCCACCCCCAAAAGCTGGAATAATACAATTGGCCTACCCCTCACGCTCCTCCGACTGCGACCCTTCCACCGCTATGCCGTCTTTGAAGTGGGTGATAATCGTCCCGGCGAAGTAGCTTTTCTTACAAACCTCATTCGTCCCACCTGGGGCCTCATTACGAATGTGGGTTTAGATCACTTAGAAGGCTACGGCTCTTACGAAGCCAACCTCCACACGAAATGGGAGCTGGCTCAAAACCTCATGCGCCTTTCGCCGGCGCCCCGCCTCTTCCTTAGTAGCGAAGATGCAGGTCTTACGCGGTTGAGCCGCGGGATGGCTATTCCTATAACTTTCTTTGGGGAGGGTGGGGAGGTTTCTGGCGAGTGGAGGCCTTTGGGGTGGGATCGGGCTGAAATACGGGGGGTGGCCTATGGGGAGGCTTTTCAGGTAGAGGTGCCTCTCTGGGGCCGCTTCAATCGGCTCAATGTACTGGCCGCCATCGCCGTCGCTCGCGCCTTAGATGTGCCATGGCCCCTCATCACCAAGGCCCTTTCCACCTTCACTCCCGAATGGGGACGCAGCCAAGTCCTGGAAAGAAACGGCCAGCGCATCCTCTTTGACGCCTACAACGCTAACCCCTCCTCCATGAAGGCCAGCTTAGAGAGCGTGTGGGAAATGCTTCAGCCCAACGAAAAAGTCGGCCTCATCCTCGGACAAATGGAAGAGCTGGGTTCCTTTGCCCAAACAGCCCACCAAGAAATCATAGCCTACCTCCTCAAAAATCAAACGCACCTCGCTGGCGCCGCTCTCATAGGCCCCTTGTGGAAGGAAGGAGCTCCTTTACCCCCAAGAAAGCCCTTCCAATATTACGACTCTGTAGAGGACTTTCTGGCGGCGCCCCCCGACTGGATAGCTCAGGTTCCTATCCTGTATTTCAAGGGCTCTCGGCGCATGGCCTTGGAAAACGTGCTCTCTAAGTTATAGCCCTCTTTTTCCTGCATTGGAGGGGTAAGGCCAGGGAGTAGATAGGGCTGGTGGTCGCTTGGAGCTTGTTATACCATTTGCACTCAAAGACCCTCTGAATAGGAGAGGGGTTTTGGCCGGCGGCCCCACAAAATACTACTGTTTCCCGGCACAGACTTTCTTTTTAGGCGGTACCAGCCCCCACCGCCTCCGCCCTGTGGGGCGGGGTCGCTCAAAAAGTCCCTCTTACCATCCCCCCACTCCCTACACCCTCTCCCCCCTTCTCAAGAGGGGAGAGGGTCGGGGTGAGGGGGGATCGTACACCCACGGGCCGTGCCCCTTCGGCACCCTCCTACATTTTCAGCGAAGGGTTTCTGAATGGGAGGAGGAACATTGGGCCGGGG
>JAVVHK010000092.1:0-6274 GCA_032249525.1 Bacteroidota bacterium
CAGCTAAGTAAACAAAAAATGCTCTATTCTATGCGCAGGGGGCCACTATGAAGATAATCCCCGCCTTGAAGCCGGATCCAGTATAGTCCAGCGGGGAGGGTAGGCAAGGGGATTTCGGTGGGGAGGTATGCCTCAAAAGAAAAGACCTTTTGCCCGGATGTGTTCCAAAGTGAGATTTGCCACGGGCCTGGGAAGCTGGACCTGAGCCAGAGCCTTTCTCGGGTCGGATTCGGGAAGTAAGAGATGTCGCTGAGTATTTGACCGGTAGCGATAGAAGTCCCTACATCTACAATCACATAGATAGTATCGTAACGGGTGCACAAGCCATTTTGCAGGGTAAAGACCACGGTGTCCAAGGTATTGCGGGTGTAACATTCGGTGTGGGGGCCGGGTCCTGTGTAGTGGGAGCGGTTGATTATCCAGGTGTAGGTAGGACCAGAGAGGTTAGGCTGGGCTTCATAGGTGAGGCAGAGGGGGGGAGACCCTGTGAAGGAAGCATAGGTGTTATGATAGTAAGGAGAGCCATCAATGTAGGCATAAATGTCGGGTATGGTGTCGGTTTCTATGATGGCGGTGTCTCTGGGCCAAGGCACATTGGGGGGAATGCAGTAGGAGTTACTGCTCCATCTCAGTTCTACTATCACGGTATGAGGACCGGGCTGATTGAAAGTAGCGATGAAGGTAGAGCTATGGGCACCCGGCACGAGGTTGCCATTGATATACCAGTAATGAGTGATGTCGGGGTCGTTGATGCCGGTAGAGAAGGTATCTCGGGCAAAGAGTCCATTGAAGCACACTCGCCGCTGCCTGGGGGCGATAGAGGGGGTCGGCAGACCCGCCGCAGGATTTCCTCCCGCATTAGGGTAGCGATACTCATTCACCTGGAGCTCAAAGGTGAGGACATCCGTAGGGTCAGGCTCAAATTCGGGCTGTACAATAATCAGCAGCTGATCCCCCTGAGCTAACCGCATTGGGGCAGGCTGAGCAAAGAGCAGATCGTTTGTGCCGCTGGCGGCAGTATCATGATAGAGCTTGATGCCTGCCTGAGGCCCCCCAAAGCCGGGCGGCGGACAGAAAGGCGGACATGGAAAAGGCCAAGAGGAAGGCGGGCAATACCCCAGACCTGTCCGCACCGTACAGGGCCTAGTAAGGTTGATAATTTGCAGGTAAGTGTCTTCCATGTCGCTTCCGCTGGGCACATTGCATAGGTGCACGTACAGAGAGTCAAGGCATTCTCGGAGGGTGTATAGATAGAGCGCTCCAGGCGTAGGGCCGCTCATAGGACCCGCATAAGTGGGACCACTCGGGTCAACGCTGCCTTGAACCGTCGTATCCGTCCGGGAAGGGCTCGTCGGCGTAATATCGGTCTGCGCCCAGACTAAGCTCAGGAGAGCCGTTACAAGGTAAAGTCGCATGGCACAAACTTAGGAAGAAAGTCGTAACTCCGCTAAGATCGTTTCCATGATTTTCCTTCTAATAAGCAGTTGGTTGTAGCGGGGGTCAGCCGCGGTGGGGTGGATGCGGTTGGAGAGGATGATGACCACGAGGTTGTGGGTGGGGTCGGCCCATGCGGCAGTCCCTGTAAAGCCTAAATGCCCAAAGGCCAGTGTAGAAAGGGGGGGAGGAGCGGTGGAGGTCTTTTCTTTACTGGGTTTATCCCAGCCTAAGCCGCGACCGAGATTGCCAGCTTCTTTTGTAAAAGTGCGTACCGTTGATGCAGAAAAGTAGCAGTTTCCTCCGTATTCCCCACCTTTCACAAGCATCCACATTAGGTAAGCTAAGTCTTGGCTAGAGGCAAATAAGCCGGCATTCCCTGCAAAGCCTCCTAAGAGCGCTGCCGTCGGATCATGCACATACCCACAAAGCGTGTCCTTGCGCCAAAGCGTATCTACCTCCGTGGGCACGCATAAGGTGTCTAAGCAGTTGAGGGCTGGATAGAACTGTAAGCGATAGAGTCCCATAGGCCGATAAAAGCGATTAGAGACATAGCTTATCATGCTTTCTCCCGCTATGGCCTCTAAGTACCGGCCGAGAATGACGAATCCAATGTCGGAATATACAGGCTGGCTCGTAGGCTTACTGGGAGGATGAGAGAGGATTTTTTTCCAGAGGGTGGAAGGGATGTGGCGATGGAGGTAGCATCGGCGGCTTAGAGGGAAAGTATGCGTCTCGGTAAGGCTGTCAGAAAAGGCAGCGGAGTCGTTTCTAACCGCTTGGAGGAGGGGCAGGGTAGGGGGATATCCGGCCGTGTGGGTAAGAAGCTGATAGGGAGTAAGGCGCCCCGCTGGCGTTGAGGCCCAGGCGGGAACCCGCTTACTGAGCGGCTCTTGCAGGCGGAGCTCCCCACGCTCATATAAGTCCATCGCCATCAGCGTTGTTACAAAGACCTTCGTCAAGGAAGCCACATCGTACAGGGTATGTGTAGGCGAAGGGCGCCGACGATCCGTATAGCTATAGCCTCCCCAGCCTTTGTTGTAGACTACCGTGTCCCGATAAATCACAGTAATAGCGAAGCCCGGGGTGATGCGTTCGCTCACTACACTGCTCAGAAGAGAATCCAGCTTCTGAAAGGAGTAAGGGGAGCGATAAGGCACCACAGGCCGATAGAGGGCCTTGTCGTAAGCCACATAACGCGGGTATCGGAGAGGCGGCTCCACAGGTAAAACCCCCGTAGGGGGCCCCGTGCCCATGATGACATTCACGGCTTGCCACTGAGCCAGTGTATCCTCCTGATAGCCCAGGATAATGGCCTCCTCCTCCCCAAAGAAGGAGAGCGTGTAAGGATTTCCGAAAATGCAGGTAATGACTTTGCGGTCGGGTTCCCGAAGCTCACATAAGAAGTCCAGTACCTTGGGGCGCAAGCCAAAGCTGCGGCGGGGGTTCTGCGAGAGGTTGAAGAGCCCGACAATAAAGAGATTATACTCGGAAAGCCGCCGCAAGAGGGAATCCGCAGGGAGAGCCTCCATGGATGGAATTACGACATAGTCTATGGCCATGTACTGGCTGAGGTAACGGTAAAAGGGGGCTGGGCGCTCGTAGCCGATTTGCACATAGAGGGGGCGGTAGTCTTTGAGACTACCGAGGGGTAAGAGGGCTTGGCGATTTTGGACGAGGGTAACAGCCTGGATGTAAGCCTGCCGGAGGGGCTCTAAGAGGGGCTCGGCCCATAAGTCCGCCATGAGACCGGTCTCGGGTATCTGTGGCGTTGTGGTCAGGCCCAGCGATGCTTTGAGTAGAAGAATCCGCCGAACTTTCTCATCTATTTGGGCTTCGGTGAGGCGTCCCGCAAAAACCGCCTCCTGAATTGCCCGAAACACCACAGGCACCTGTTCTACATACAGTAACACATCTGCGCCCGCCCGAAGGGCCGCTACTTCCAGCTCCCCCGGCGCATAGTAGAGCGAGACCGCCTTCATATTGAGGGCATCCGAAAAGACTATCCCCCGAAAGCCCAGCTCCTTTCGCAAAAGACTATCTATAATCACGGGCGAGACGGTGGCGGTTACGGTATCCAGGGCCGGCACCAAGAGATGCGCTATCATGATGCCCATTACCCCTTCCCGGATGAGGTGCCGGAAAGGGTACAGCTCAATGCTATCCAGCCGAGCCCGGTTATGTCGGATCACCGGCAGCTCGTAATGCGAGTCTACCTCCGTATCGCCGTGCCCGGGAAAATGCTTAGCCACGGCGACGATGCCCTCCCTTTGAAGGGCTTGCATGTATAAGAGGGCGAGCTGGGTAACCCGATGGCGGTCGCTTCCAAATGCCCGAAAACCAATCACCGGATTTTGGGGGTTGCTATTCACATCACAAACGGGCGCAAAGTTGATATGCACGCCTAGCCGCTTACATTGGCGGGCAATAGCCTGCGCTACCTTATAAACCAGCGAGTCCTCCCGTAGTGCTCCTAAGGTCAGGGCATACGGATAGCGGGGAAGGCTGTCCAGACGCATGCTGGGGCCCCATTCCGCATCCATGGCCACTAACAGCGGAATAGCACTCTGCCGCTGATAGTAATTCGTCAAACTCACCTGTCGGCTCGGACTCCCTTGCATAAATATCAACCCCCCAATATGATATTCTCGTATCCATCGCTCTATCTGAGCTCGGTTTTGTTGAGTAGGCGTGCTGTAGGCAGGAACCATCAAAAGCTGGCCGATCTTCTCCTCCAAGCTAAGATGAGCTAAAACGGAATCTACCCATCGGCTTCTCTCTAAGAAAAAACCGGGCAAAGTTTTTTGAGCCCAGAGAGTATGGAGAAGCCCCCCCAGTGCCGCTATTCCTCTTAGTCCGAAGGAAGCCATCCGAGCGGGATTAGACATGACTCACTGACTTAGGAGACTCCAGTCCCGCTCCAAAAAAGTCGCTATTTCCTCATCTTGTAGGGTGCCTGATAACAGTTTGGCCCAGTCTATGGCATGGGCTAACCACCGCTCGTCCTGTGAAAGTAGATAGCGCCGATAGATGGGATGGTCCCGATTGATGATGAGGGTTTTTTGGGTGGGGCGATGCTCTCCCAATAGTTCCCGATAGCGGCGATCGTCCTCGGGGGCTATGAGAAGGGCGGCGGGACCTTTCTCCCCCAATGAACGAAATGCTATGGAACTCCCTCCCCACAAGCGCTCTAAGACTTCCCGAATCGCCTTTTCCTCCTCCAACGAAAGCGAAGCCTCCGCTGGCTTCTCCAAAAGTGCCTGCGCCTTCTCACTATCCACCCGTGCAAACCGCACCCCCTCCTTCACCTCCACCTGCGACATCCAATAGGGATCCACAATCATGTCCATTTTCAGCACTTCATATCCCGCCTGCTCAAAAAGAGCTATGAGGGCCCCATGAAGAGGAGGCTGATTCGTATAGAGCAAAATAGGCGTTCCCTTTTCGTCTTTGGGGGCTTTAGCGCGAAACTCATTCAGGGTGTAGTACTTACCTTTGGTCGTCTCTACGAGTACAGCTTCCCGCAGTCGCCGATAAAACTCCTCCTCCCGAACCATTCCATACCGCACAAACGGCCCCACATCCGGCCAAATCTCTTCATACCGTGCCCGATTAGTGTCGTAGAGTTCTTTGATTTTTTCTGCTACCTTGCGGGAGATGTACTGGCTAATTTTTCGCACGGTGGGGTCTACTTGCAGCTGACTGCGCGAGACATTGAGCGGAATCTCATTAGACTCCATGACCCCCTGCAGTAGCATGAGGTGCTCAGGCAAAACATCCCGCAGCTCATCCGTGATGAACATCCCCTTCACATACAGCTGGATGCCAGACTTTTCTATGGGGAGGTCAGGTTTGAGGCGAGGGAAGTATAAAATCCCTTGTAGCACAAAGGGATAGTCAATATTGAGGTGGATGTAAAAGGCGGGTTTTTCCCGGCCCGGGTAAAGAAGCTCATAAAACTTCAGGTAATCGGCTTCCGTGAGGTCCGTAGGGTGCTTTCGCCACAAAGGCACCTGATTGATGCGCGAGCCTTCTACATAGATGGAAATGGGTAGGAAGCGGGCGTATTTTTCGGCTACTTCCCGGACTTTCCAGACCTGGGCATACTCGTCATAATCTTTATGGAGATATAAGGTGATGGTGGTGCCTCGGCCTTCGGGCCGTTCGCTTAGCTCCCACTCGTAGTTTTCGCTGCCATCGCCTCGCCAAAGCACGGCTTTCGCATCGGAGCGGTAAGATTGGGTAAGGACCTCCACCTTCTCGGCTACCATGAAAGCCGAATAAAAACCCATCCCAAAAAATCCAATGATATCCGTTTCCCGAAACTTTTCTGCGAACTCCCGGGCGCTGGAAGCCGCAATCACATTGAGGAAGCGCTCGACTTCCTCTTGCGTCATTCCTATCCCGTTGTCTTTGATGACGAGCTGATTTTTGGCGGGGTAGGCAAAGATTTCTACTTTGAGTTCGTCTGGGCTAATGGAGAGTCCTTCCTGGGGGGCGATAGCTAAAAGTTTCTGACAGGCATCTACGCCATTTGCGATGAGCTCTCGGAGAAATACATCTGTATGCGTGTAGAGATAGCGCCGGATGATGGGCAAAAGCCCACTGAGATTGACCTGGAGGGTTCCTGTTGGCATAGAGCGAAGTTAGTGAGCTCAGGGGAGACGAAAGGTGATGGTGGCCTGAGCCGAAGGCTCCTCAGGGGGGAGTGAGGAAGTGTCACCGGGAATTTTTCTTTTGCAAGCCCCTGACCATTTGAATGAAGGTAGAGGTTTTGGGGCGGGGGGGCGCCCCCACCGGCGGGCGCCCGCCCCCCCCCCCCCCAAAAAACAAGACCCCA
>JAVVHK010000093.1:0-6255 GCA_032249525.1 Bacteroidota bacterium
TTTTTTTTTTTTTGGGTTTGGGGGGGGGGGGCGCCCCGGGCGGGGGGGGGCGCCCCCCCCCCCGGGCGCCCCCCCCCCCCCGCGGGCCCCCCCCCGCCGCCCAAAAAGAAAGTTTGTAATGGGAAATGGTGTAAATCTCGTGGAGAAATGCGACCGGAGCGAGTCTCTTGGTATTTGCAGAAAAGGCGTATCTTAGCCATATGTTCTGGTCGGAAGACGAGTTAGACCGGGAGGAGCTCTTGCAGCGATTTGAAGCGGAGAGTGCGAGGGGGGAGTTGGGTTATTATAGCTGGGCGGCTTTGGAGGTTCTTTTCATGGAGTACATGGAAGTGGAGGATCTGGTCATGGCGGAGCGGGTAGTGAGCCATGCGCAATATCTATACGATGGGGAGCCTAAGCTCCATCTCCTGTATAGCTATCTGGCTCTGGCAAAAAATAAGCTCATAGAAGCGCTGGCCCATATTCAGAAGGCTTTTCAGAATATGCCGCCGGATCAGGCTGTGTATGAGCAATACATAGAGGTTTTAGGGCGGTTAGGGCGGTATGAAGAGGTCTACTGGCTTTTAGAGGCGTATGAGGATGCGTTTCCGGAAGCGGCGCGTGATATATGGCGTTATGGCATAGAGGTATTTCGGGCCGGTAAAGCGTGGTCTCAGGTAAGAGCTGCTGCCTGGCGTAGTCTAAATATAGCCCGGCCTGAGGAGACTTTCTTCTGGTGGAACCTAGTGCGTTCTTATGAACGCTTAGGGGAGATCAGCGAGGGGATACAGGATTTTTGGAGGGCGATATGGGCTTCTCCCACGGAATATCGCTTATGGCTGGGGCTGGCCTATCTTTATGAGCGGAAGCTGGCTTTTCAGCAGGCTTTAGCGGCTCTGGCAGAAGCTGAACTGCTGCTTTCTCTGGAAGAAGAGCCCCCTGAAAACTGGTGGGCGCTTTATTACCACATTCAAGCTCGTGCTTATGAGGGCTTAGAGCGATGGGAAGAGGCCTTTCGGGCGCATTTATGGGTGCGGCATTACAGGCCTCAGGTGGTGTCTGCGCTGGTGGGGATTATTCGGTATTATCATCGGCAGGAGCGGTGGTCAGAGGCCGAACCCCATTTGCGAAAGGCGGTTCGGATAGCTGGCCATCGTCCTTTGGTGCAGGCATTAGCGGCCGAACACTTGTGGGCTCAGGGGGACTGGCATTTAGCTGCGCAGCTTTACGAATCCCTCCTAAGCCACCAGCCCCACGCTGAAATTGCCATGGAAAGGCTCCTCCTGCATTATTCTGAGCAGGCCGACCGCAAATCCTTCCGAAGAATCCTCCATAAAGGCCGTAAATTTTTCCATCAAAAGCCTGACCTCTGGCTGCGGTGGAGCCTTCAAGCTTATGCTCGCCAGCAGGTGCTTTTTGCCTGGTACATTGCCGATTATGCGATGCGTATTCTGGAAAAGCGGTATTTATCGGGGGCTTTGTGTTTTTGGCATGCGGGTTTAGCTTGGCGCTTGGGGCATCGGCGCCGAGCTCTTTATAGTTTGGAACAGGGCCTTTTACGGGAGGTCTCTCAGTTCTCCTATTTCCAAAAGGCCCTGCCTGACGGCGAGATACCTTTTCCGCTTAGGCACCTTTTGCGACGATATCAGCAGACTTCGTGAGTTGGCTGGGGTAACGTTACTTTGCCGGGATGTACCAGCTCAACTTTCCCCTGGCTGGGCTCCCTGAGCGAACAGTGCCTCCCCGCAAGGTAGGGATTACCATGGTCATGGACAAAGGCCTGGGCCGCCGAGCCGCCGAAGACCTCGTAGAAAATGCCGCTCCTTACTTTGACTATCTCAAGCTCGGCTGGAGCACCGCCCTCTTCGCTCGGAGCCTGACCGACAAGCTCGCCCTTTACCGAAGCGCCGGCATCAAACCCTACTTCGGAGGCACCCTCTGGGAAGCCTTTTATGTCCGAAATCAAGTAGAGGATTTCCTCCGCTTCTTAGACAAACATCAAATGGAAGTGGTGGAGATTTCCGACGGGAGCATTGATCAGCCGCATGAAGAAAAGCTCTACTGGATTCGTTTTTTTTCGGAGCGGGGGTATGAGGTGCTTTCAGAAGTAGGGAGTAAGGATGCTACGAAGGTTTTGCCTCCCTTTCGTTGGATAGAGCTGATAAAGGCGGAGTTAGAGGCGGGGTCTCGATATGTCATAGCTGAGGCCCGGGAAAGCGGCACCGTAGGCATGTACCGTTCTACCGGGGAGGTTCGGGAGGGACTAGTAGAGGAGGTCGTGCATCATATTCCTTGGGAGCGGCTTATTTTTGAGGCGCCGCAGCGCTCGCAGCAAGTTTGGTTTATTCGGCGGTTCGGCACTAATGTCAATCTTGGCAATATCGCTCCCGAAGAGGTGATTAGTGTAGAGACTATGCGCTTAGGGCTGCGGGGTGATACCTTTCATGCTTTTTTGGAGCGGGGGGGATGATAGTTTTTTTGGTGGTAGGGGGCCTCTTAGCCTATGGACTTGTAGCTGTGTATGTAGAGCGGAAAGTGGCGGCCTTCATTCAGGATCGGGTGGGGCCTGTGGAGACGGGGCCGTGGGGACTTCTTCAAACCTTGGCCGATGTGGTGAAGCTTCTGCGCAAGCATGTGCCCCTTCCCCTGGGACGAGAAACTACCCTGTATGAGGCAGCCCCGCTTTTGGCCTTGGCAGCGGTATGTGCGGCCCTCTCTTGGGTGCCTTTGTGGCCGCTTCATGCTGCTTCGCCCTTTGGCCTATGGATCGCCGTCGGCATCATGGCCTTAGAAGCCGTAGCTATCTTCTTAGGCGGGTGGAGTAGCCATAGCAAGTATGCCCTTTTGGGCGCTTTTCGGCTGCTGGGACTGGTGCTCTCTTATGAGGTGTTACTGGGCCTGCTCCTTCTGATTGTGGGGCTATCGTATGGCACCTGGGACCTGGTGCAAATCCAATCCTTGCAAGCCAAAGAATGGGGCCTTCTCCGAAGCCCCGCTATGCTTTTGGCCGGTGCGCTCTGGCTTTTTATGAGCCTCCTTGTCAGTCATCGGGCCCCCTTTGACCTACCCGAAACCGAATCCGAACTGGTAGCCGGCTATCTCACCGAATACGGCGGCATCGCCTTTGGCTTCTTCATGCTGGCAGAGTATATCGTGATGTTCCTCCAAGCCTATTGGATAGCTCACCTCTTTTTAGGGGCTCGCTGGATAGGGTTTTGGGTCCCCCTCCTGATTATTGCGCAAATTATTGTACGCTGGGCCTGGCCTCGCTGGAGACCCGACCAAGTCGTGCGGATTTTGTGGCATTACGCTATTCCCATAGCCTTTGCCGCCTTTATCCTGGAAGCCCTCTGGCACCTCTCATAGGCCCTCCTGAGACTCTCGCTTTCTGCCGGGCTCTAATTAGCCCGCTGAAAATGTTTTGCAACTTTGCCACATGCGATGCCTGCGTGTGGCCCTCCTGGCTTCCTGCTTATGGGCCCAAACCAAACTCATTTATGCCGATAGCGTGCTCTCCGTGTATGTGTATCAGCTCTCTAATGGCCTTACCGTCGTCGTCAGTCCCAATGCCACCGAGCCCCGAGCTTTCGTGATGATTGCCACCCGAGCCGGCAGCAAACAAGATCCCCCCAATAACACCGGCTTAGCCCACTACTTGGAACACCTCCTCTTCAAGGGGACCGACCGCTACGGCACCCTAAACTACCAGCAAGAAAAACCCTACTTAGACGCTATTGAGGCGCTCTATGAGATTTACAACCAGACAACCGACTCCCTGAAGCGGCTCTCTATCTATAAGGCAATAGACTCTGTAGCTCAGCTGGCTGCAGCCTGGGCCATCCCCAACGAATACGACCGCATGGTCAGCGCCTTAGGTGCCCAGGGAACCAACGCCTTCACCACCCCCGATGTCACCGCCTACATAAACGATGTGCCTGCCCACCATGTGGAGGCCCTCCTGAGGTTAGAGGCCGAACGTTTCCGAAACCCCGTGCTACGTCTATTCCATACAGAGCTGGAGGCCGTTTATGAAGAAAAAAACATTTCCATTGACAACGAGAATCATGAGCTTGAAGAAAAGCTCAGGGCTGCGCTCTTTCCCGACCATCCTTACGGCACGCAAACGACTCTTGGGACTATTGAGCACCTCAAAAATCCCTCTATTCGGGCGATTCGGCGATATTACGAGACCTACTATGTGCCTAATAATATGGTGGTGATTGTGGCGGGGGATGTTCGGCCGCAGGAGGTGGTGCAATGGGTGGAGAGGTATTTTGGGGCTTATCAGCCCAAGCCTGTGCCGCCGTTTCCTTATCAGAAGGGGGCACCCTCGCCGCTCAAAAAGCCCGTGCGGGTAGAAGCCGTAGGCCCCGGCGCCCCCTATGTAGAGATAGCTTTTCGGATACCGCCCGCCGGCACCCGAGAAGCCCTCATGGCCCGCATCGCCGACCAAATCCTCTCCAATAGCGTGGCAGGCCTGCTCGACGAAATGCTCGTGCAAACCCGCAAAGTCAAAAGCGCCAACTCCTACGTTGTGCTTTATCCCGACCATGGCATGCAGGTTTTGTCCGCCGAACCCCGCGTAGGCGGCACCCTGGAAGAAACCGAAAAACTCCTCTTCTCCGTCGTAGAAGCCCTGAGAAAAGGCCAATTTGACGAGTCCCTCATTACGGCTGCCATCAATGACTTAGACTTCTCGCAGCAGGAAAGCTGGCGTTCCAACCGGGCCCGCGCCCAGCGGCTCTTAAGCCTCTTCGCCGCCCAAATCCCCTGGAAAGAAGGCCTCTACGAAATCGCCCAAATGCGCACTATCACCAAAGCCGAACTCCTTGCCTTCCTAAAAAAGTACTATGACCCCAAGCGCTGCGTCATCGCCTACAAGCGCCAGGGCGAGCGCCCACCCCTCCCCAAAGTGCCTAAACCCCCCATTACCCCCCTCTCCATAAACCGAGAAGCCATCTCCCCCTATGCCAGCCAATTCTTAGAAGAAGTTCAAAACACCCTGCCTCCCCAGCCATCTTTTGTGGATTTCACGCAAGCCTTTGAGCGGGCCATGGTCAAAGGCCGGGTCAACCTCTACGCCATCCGCAATACCGATGACAGCCTCTTTACCCTGATCTGGTATCTACCTCAGGGTAGCTGGCACGAAAAGTGGCTCCCCCTCCTCTTCTCATACTTAGAACAAGTGGGGCCCCAAGGCCAGAGCCTAAAAGCCTTCAAGCGCCGACTGTTTCTCTTAGGAGCCAGACTCTCGTTTAACGTAAGCGAGCTGGAAAGCTATGTGGTTCTAAAAGGCCTTCAACGAAACTTCCTACCGGCTGTGCAGTTAGTGGACTCGCTTCTTCATGGACCCGCCGTAGATGAGGAGGCATGGAAGTTTGTTCGGCAAAATACCCTCAAAAATCGCGAAGATGCCAAAAAGAATCCTGCTATTATTCGGCGGATGTTATCTCTCTATGGACTTTATGGCCCTCAGCACCCGCAAACTTATATTCCTTCGCAGGCGGAGTTAGAGAATACGCAGGCGGCCGCTCTGGTTTCTAAGATTCAATCCCTTTGGCAGTATCCGTGGGAGCTTTACTATGATGGGCCTGCGAGTGGGGCAGAGGTAGCGAAGGCCTTGGAAAGCGTTCTCCACATACCGCCTTCTTGGCGGCCTCCTCAGGCTCCTCAGCAGTTTGAAATGCAAGAAACCCCTGCCAAAAAGGCCTACTTTGTACATTTTCCTATGGTTCGCGCAGAAATGACTTGGCTCTTTCGGTCGGAGAAGTATCGGGATGATCTTAGGGCTTTGGCGGCTCTTTTTACGGAGTACTTTGGGGGAGGTATGTCGGGGGTGGTTTTTCAGCAGATACGCGAAGCGAAGGGCTTAGCGTACTCCACGGGGGGATTTTTTGCTGCGCCGCGTAGTCCCCAGCTCCACTACTATGCTATGGGGTATGTAGGTACCCAAGCCGATAAACTCTTAGATGCCTACGTCGCCATGGAGAGTCTCTGGGACAGCCTCAAAATAGAGCCCCCCCTCGTGGATCTAGCTAAACAGTCCCTTCTTGCGCAGATGACCACCGAACGGCTCCGTCATGAGGAGGTGTTCCAAGGCTATTGGACGGCACGCCGCTTCGGAAAAACCACCGAAATCCGGGCCGAGGTGTATAAAGCTCTCCCCGACATTCAAGCAGCCTATTTAGAGCGCTTTTACCAGCAATATGTGCAGGGTCGGCCCCGACTTCTCCTCTTAGTAGGCGATCGCTCCCGCTTAGACCTCCAAAGCCTAAA
>JAVVHK010000094.1:0-6228 GCA_032249525.1 Bacteroidota bacterium
GGCCGCCGCCCGCCAAAGGCGGGCGGCGGCCCCACAAAGTACTACCAACTCGCATTCAGAAACTCTTTGCATCGAAATTGGTATTGTGGGGACCCTCACCCTCTCATACCCACCCTGCCGTAAGTTTGAGCCGTAGGGGCTATGCGTAAGCGAGCAGTAGGATATGTCGTGGCAGGGGTATTGATGGGGCCGTTTTTGGCGGTGCTGGACCAAACGATGGTCAGTGTCGCTCTGCCGCGGATGGTAGCCGAGGTAGGCGGCCAAGCCTGGTATGCCTGGCTCAAGATAAGCTACCTCTTTTTCAGTACGATGGCGACGGTGGTCGTGGGGCGGTTAGTAGAGATTTTACCTCGGAAGCCTGTGGTGGTGGGGGCGTTTTGGGTTTATGTGGGGCGGGCGGTTTTGTGTGCGCTGACGCCGATGGGGCATGGTGGGGAAGGGGTTTCCTGGGCGTTTTGGTGGCTGATGGGGGCTCGGGCTTTGCAAGGGGTGGGGGGTGGTGCGCTGTTTGCGGCGGCATTTGCTACGATGGCTTGGTTCTTTCCTCCGCGAGCGAGGAGTTTGTGGGCGGGTCTTATAGGGGCTGTCTTTGGGATAGCGGCGGCCTTAGGCCCCCCGCTGGGCGGTCTCCTCACCGAAAAGCTCGGCTGGCGCTGGACCTTCTGGATTAATCTTCCGTTAGGCCTGATAGGAATCGCGCTCTTGATTTACGCTATGCCGGCCCTGCCTCCTGCTGCTCAGGGGCGTTTTGACGGATGGGGAGCTGGGTTACTCACCTTAGGCGCAGGCGCTTGGCTCATTGGCCTCTCCAACTTCGGCTCCCAAAAACCTATTCCCCTCCCCCTCGGCATAGCTCTGCTCCTTTTAGGCGGTATAGCTTTTTACCTGTGGCTGCGGGTAGAAAGGCGTGCACCCTCCCCTTTGTTTGACCTGAGCTACCTCCGACTCCCTTCCTTTCGGTATGCGGCATTGGCGGCTTTCTGGTTTGGGCCGCTGTTTTTCGGGGTTATCACTTTTTTGCCTTTGTATTTACAAAAGGTTTTGGACCAGCCCCCTGCTCTTAGTGGGCGGTATCTTCTTATTCTTACGGCGGTGAGTGTGGGTAGCACGGCATGGGTAGGTGCTCGGGTGAGCCGCCACGGCCGCTATAAACCCTTTTTAGTGGGGGGGAGCGTAGGGCTGAGTGGGGTTCTGGGGACTACGGCGGTGTTTTTGCCAGAGAGGGTATCGGGGGGCGTGCTGGCAGGGGCGTTAGCTCTGGCAGGCCTAACTACGGGTCCTATGCAAGCGCTTTTGGGCGTCGTCGCACAAAATGACGTGCCCATTAGCCGGGTGGGAAGCGTGAGTAGTGCGGTTCTGTTCGCTCGTCAGATGGGAGCCTCTTGGGGCCTGGCTGCTTGGAATGCCCTCTACACCTACGGCCTCCACCAAAGCGGTGATATACGGATCGGCCTCCAAGCCGCCTTCACCGGCATGGCTATCCTGTCTTTGATCTTAGTGCTCACTCTCCTCCTTCTGCCCGATCACCGCCTGCGCCGCCGCCACATAGAAGAAGAATTGGCCGTCTGACTAACTTTGCGCCCGTGTGGGCCATCCTCCGGAAGGAACTCTCCACGCTCCTCTATAGCCTCATCGCCTATTTAGTGTGGGGCATATTTCTCGTGGGGACGGGGTTGTTTTTATGGGTATTTAGTGGGAGTGTGATTCAGACGGGCGCCGCTGAAATGGATAATTTTTTTTCGGTGGCACCGTGGTTTCTGCTTTTTTTAGTGCCGGCGCTCACGATGCGGACTTTTCCGGAGGAGTTTCGGTCGGGGACCTATGAGCTTTTGGCCACGGCCCCGATTAGTCGCTGGGCTATTGTGTTAGGCAAGTACTTAGCGGTGGGGGTGGTGCTGATCTTAGCACTGGTGCCGACGCTGGTGTTTTATGGGAGTATCGGCTGGCTTGCTCAGCCCCGGTGGAACATAGACCACGGGGCTATTCAAGGGGCTTACATTGGGTTAGCGGGCATGGCCCTTGCTTTAGCCGCTCTGGGCCTATGGATGGCTACCCTGACTGCTCACACCATTATCGCTTTCCTACTGGGGGTATTTGTGGGATTTTTGTGGCTCATCGGGTTTGAGTTTATCTCCGAGCTACCTATAGGGAAGTTTCTCCAAAATTTTTTCGCCCAGATGAGCCTCATGGAGCATTACCGTAGCCTAAGTCGGGGAGTAGTGGATTCGCGGGATATTTTGTATCTCCTGCTGGTTATAGGAGGGGGCCTATACCTGTCGTATCAATCGCTTTCTCGGCGTCATCCATGAGAAAAGCAGCCGAAATCATAGGCGTCTTAGGGCTTTTGATAGGGGTGGGATGGTTGGGTAGTCGGTACTTTTTTCGGCTGGACCTGACAGCTGATAAGCGCTATACCCTCTCTTCCGGCACGAAGAAACTCCTGAGGCAGCTACCCCAGGCTGTGTATGTAACGGTGTATTTAGCGGGGGATTTTCCGTATCCGGTTGAGCGGTTTCGGCGGGCGGTAGAGACGACCCTCGCCGAGCTACGAGCTCAAAGCCCAAAACCCTTTAACTATGTCTTTGTCAATCCCTCCAAAAATCCTCAGGTTCTTCAGCTTTTCAAGCAGAAGGGGGTTCAGCCCATTCCTCTCAATGTGCGGGTTTCTCAGACGGAGACACGCCGGCAGTACATCTATCCCATAGCCACCGTACAATCTGGCTCAGCCGATATATGGGTAGACCTTGTGAAAGGCCATGTGGCTCCCAATGGGCAAATAGACCTCTTAGAGGCGGAGCAGGATGTGGAGTATAAGTTTGCGGCGGCTCTTCGGCAAATCATTACTTATGGCGAGAAGCCGATAGTGGCTTTTTTGCAGGGGCATGGGGAGTATGGAGCGGCGCAGCTGGCGCTCTTTCGGAATGAGCTAAGTAAGTTTTATCGGCTGATAGAGGTTCGGGTACGGGAAGGGCAAGCCCTACCACCGGCTAAGGCCTTTCTTCCTGAGTCCTTAGCTCTGCGCCTGCAAGGAGATGGGATTGCGGTGCTCATTGTGGCGGGGCCCGATAGCGCCTTTACCGAGCGAGAAAAGTATGAGATTGAGCAGTATCTTTTCCGGGGGGGACGCATCTTGTGGCTTTTAGACCAGCAGCGCATCAATCTCTCTGAAGGCAGTACGATGTCGCAGATTCGGGAGCTAAACTTAGATGATCTTTTCTTTCGGTGGGGTTGGCGGCCTGGATACGACCTGGTACAAGACCTTTCCTGTGGGTTTATTGAGGTGATTCGGGGTTATTACAATGGCCCTTTGTGGGGGGCAGAAAAATGGCCCTACTATCCGATTATTTACCTTTTTGCGCCGCATCCGGTGGCACGGGGGGTGGATGCGTTACTTTTACGATATGCGGGAAGCGTAGATACGCTTAGCCGGCCAGGCCTACGACACACTATTTTGGCTCTCAGCTCACCTTATAGCCGCTCCGTCAAAGGCACCCTGCTGATTGATATCAATCTCCTTGCGAAGAACCCCCCTCAGCCTGAGCAGTTTAAAGGCAAGGGCTTTCGGCCCGTAGCGGTTTTGACGGAGGGACGCTTCCAATCTATCTTCCAAGAGCGGGATATTCCTACGGACTCTTTTGCGCCGACGCCGCCCACCGCTAAGTTTTTACCTGCTTCGGCAGTAGAGGGCAAAGTCATCTGGATTACCGATGGGGAAATAGCCCTCCCCGCCGAAGTTCAGGGACGCCCCGCCGGTTATTTGCCCTTAGATAACCTGACTTTTCTCCTCAACTGTGTGGACTATTTAGCGGGGGAAATATCCCTCACCGAGGTACGGAGCCGTAAGGTGGAGCTGCGCCGCCTCAATCCCGAGCTTTTGCGGCACTATACGATTCTCATTCAAGCGGTGAATCTTGGAGGGCCTGTCTTACTGATGATTTTGCTGGGCCTGTCCTTGTACTTTTGGCGGCGCCGTCGGTATCAAAAGTCTCTTATATGAGCCAGCGAGTTGGGATTTTGCTTTTGGTTGGAATTATAGGGTTAGCCATAGGGGGATTGTATTGGGCGGATCGGTACCGTGCCTATCGGGAGGCGGAGGCTAAACGGTTTCATGCTCGGGATACGGCGGCCATTGTGCGTATAGAGCTTGTAGAGAAGCATGCGGACACCATTTATCGCCAGTTGTATTTGGTGCGGCGGGAAGGGCGCTGGTGGGTCAATGATACCTTAGAAGCCTTTATAGACCCCGTTCAGCGCCTCCTCAAGGTGTTAGCAGGCCAAACCCCCCGAGCACCCGTAGCCCAGACAGCCCTGCAAAATATCTTGCGCTTTCTCAAGGAGCACCGCATTGAAGTAACGCTCCGGTATGCCGATGGCCAGACGGAAGCCTTTTTTGTGGGGGGTCCTACCCCCGATCAGCGAGCCAGCTACATGCTTAAAGTCGGCTACGACCAGCCCTACGAAGTCTTCTTGCCCGGCTTGGAAGGCTATCTCACCCCTTATTATATGCCCGATCTCAGTGCCTGGCAGGAGAATCTGGTCTTTCAGGTGACCGCCGCAGACCTTCGGAGCGTCAGCCTCACCTATTACGACGATCCGAGTAAAAGCTGGACCCTTCAGCGCGCGGAACCCGCATCCCCCTGGCAGCTCCTCCCCGACCAATCCCCCGACTCCCTCCGACTCGCCGAATACCTCCTCGCCTACACCGGCAAATTCACCGCCGACGAAATCACCCCACCCGACTCCCTCACAGGTCTCCTCCCCCTCTACGAACTCGCCCTCCAAACCTTCTCCCAAAAGCAATTCCAAGTTACCATCTATCCCCACCGTTCCAGCCCCCTCCACTACTACCTTCGCCTTCATCATAGCCCCTACTTCACCTACACGATCGGCCGAAGTCGCATGGACATTTATCTCGTACCGCGCAGCCATTTTTTACGATCCCCCGCCTGAGTAGGTTTTTGTTTAGCTTTGTGGTATGCAGTTTCGTTTGAGCGAAGAGCACGAAATGATTCGCCAAGCCGCTCGCGACTTCGCCCAGAACGAACTCCTTCCGGGCGTCATAGAACGGGATGAAAAGCAGACTTTTCCCCAGGAGCTCATCCAACGCATGGGAGAAATGGGCTTTTTCGGTCTGATGGTAAGCCCAGAGTATGGCGGCTCTGGCCTGGACACGATTAGCTACGTGCTGGTCATGGAAGAACTCTCCAAGGTGGATGCCTCAGCCAGCGTCATAGTTTCAGTACAAAACTCGCTCGTGAATTGGGCCATAGAGACTTTTGGCACAGAGGAGCAGAAGCGCAAATACCTTCCTCGCCTCGCCCGGGGGGAGATAATTGGAGCTTTCTGTCTATCGGAGCCTGAAGCCGGTAGCGATGCTACCAACCAACGCACTACCGCCGTACGCCAAGGCGACCACTATATTCTCAATGGCACCAAAAACTGGATTACCAGCGCAGGACGGGCCGGCCTTTACCTCGTCATTGCCCAGACCGACCGCAGTAAAGGCAGCCGAGGTATCTCGGCTTTCCTGATAGAGCGAGAATGGGAGGGCGTCGTCGTCGGAAAAAAAGAAAACAAGTTAGGCATTCGTGGCTCGGACACTCACACGATGATCTTCAACGATGTGCGGGTACCCGTAGAAAATCGCTTAGGCGATGAGGGCATGGGCTTTAAAATTGCCATGCAAACTCTGGATGGCGGGCGCATTGGGATAGCAGCCCAAGCTTTGGGGATTGCCAGTGGAGCTTATGAGTTAGCGCTTAAATACAGCCAGCAGCGGCACGCCTTTGGAGTGCCAATTGCGAAACACCAGGCCATTGCCTTTAAGCTCGCAAACATGGCCACCCACATAGAGGCCGCTCGCCTCTTGTGCTTCAAAGCCGCTTGGGCTAAAGACCACCACCTCAACTACTCCCCCCTCGCATCCATAGCCAAACTCTACGCCTCCCGCACCGCCATGTGGGTCACCACCGAAGCCGTCCAAATCCACGGCGGCTACGGCTATGTAAAAGAGTACCACGTAGAACGCCTTATGCGCGACGCCAAAATCACCGAAATCTACGAGGGCACCAGCGAAATCCAACGTATCGTCATCTCCCGTGCCCTCGCAAAAGGAGAAAAACTCTTCCTAACCTAAGGCAAAGGCCATCCACCAAAACCTCCGGGGCTTGACTTTGCCCAGTTTTCTCACAGTAATCGCATGCCTTACATTCGTATCGCTGCCTTTTT
>JAVVHK010000095.1:0-6206 GCA_032249525.1 Bacteroidota bacterium
AGTGAAGCCGATCAGCAGGACGATGGACACCCAGTAAAAAAATATCATCAGGGCAATCACGGCGGCGATGCTCCCGTAGAAGCGGCTAAAGTTAGCCACCGTTAGAAAGTACCAGGAAAGGAGTTTGACGGCGGCTCCCATGAGAAAAGTCGCTATGAGCGCTCCCGGCGAAAACCAGTAGGGCATGGGCCGCCTGGGCAAAGCCGCCCGGTAAATCACCTCAATCGCCACCGCCACAATCAGAAACAGCAGGATGCCTTTGGTCAGACTAATGAGGATTTCGGCTGCAAAGCCCAAATGGGCCATCGTCATAGCCTCAACCCACCGCACCAAATGACTATCCCGAAGCAGCGCAAAAACCACCCCCGAGATGAGTATCAGCACCATAAAGAAGAGGAGCGCCAAGGCTTTGAGCCAGAGGACCCAGAATTTTTCCTGCGGGAGGTTTTCCTGATAGAAGGCCCGTAAAAGCGTCAGCATCCCCTGCCAGCTAGAGTAAAGAGCCAAGAAAACCGAGGTAGAAAGTAAGGTGATATTGCGCTTCTTGTAAATATCCTCAAAGACGATGTCATGAATGAGCTGATAGACGGGCTGGGGTAGGAGGGCACCCAGTTCTCTTTGGAGGAAGAGCTCAATACTCTGCAGGGGCAAATACGAGAGGATGGTTATAGTAAAGATGAGGCCGGGGAAAAGGGCGAAGAAGAAGCTGAAAGCCATGGCGCCGGCCCTTAGGGTAAAAGAAGGATGGGTGATGCACTCCCAGAATATGGATGCGACGGTCCCCAGCCGCACGCGGCGATAGCCTGGCAGGCGGAGTTTAGCAAGCGTTTGAAGGAGTATTTTTAGCGAGGGCCTCATAAAAAGCCGCAGGCGGACGACAGGGACGCCAGGTTTGCGCACTGACAAATACCAGTATGACCTGGGCTTCAGCAATCAGGAGCGCTTCGGGCCCCTCCTTGTAAATAGCGTGGGCAAAGGTGATCTTAGAAGTGGGCGGATGGGTGATCCAGGTATAGATCGTCAGGACATCATCATAACGAGCAGGCGCATGATAGGTAATTTGAAAGGTGCGCACGGGCAGGAGGATGCCCCATTCTTTTTCCATTTGGGCGTAGGGGAGGCCGAGCGCCCGAATCCACTCGGTACGGGCGATTTCGCAATACTCGGCATAACGGCCATAATAGACAACCCCCATCTGGTCGGTTTCGCTGTAGCGGACTCGCACCTGCGTAAGGTGCAGGTTTTGCCAGGGCTCAAGGCCGGTTATTTTCGCTTCTGGGCGAGCCATCGGGTAAGGGCTTTTTGGTAAGCCCGAGCTTTATGTTGGTGCTCTTGGTAAGTAACCGAAAAGTCATGGTAGCCCGATCCATCGGGGCGGGCGCAAAAGTACAAGTATTCACTGGGAGTGTAGTTGAGCACAGCTTCTATGCTACTGGGGGAGGGAATGCCTACCGGACCCGGCGGAAGCCCCCGCCGCTGATAGGTATTGTAGGGCGAGTCCACTTGCAGGTGTTTTTGGGTCACGCGAGGCGTCAAAAAGTCCCGAGTAGCATAAATCACCGTCGGATCGGCCTGAAGGGGCATCCCAATCCGAAGACGATTAAGATAAACGCTGGCAATAAGCGGTTTCTCACTGGGGCGGCTGGTCTCCCACTCAATGATGGAAGCTAAAATAGTTACTTCCACAGGAGAAAGGCCCAAGGCCTGCGCTTTTTGACGGCGCTCGCTATTCCAAAAACGCTCATAACTCTGATACATGCGCTCTATGAAGGTTTCTGGAGGAATCGTCCAATAAACCTCATAGACATCGGGTATAAAAATAACGGGCCAAGTCTCCGCATTGAGACCATACTTTTCCCAGGGGTAATTCAAAAAAGTGCTCATCCAAGCCAGGGAATCGTAGGCCAGAACCCGTCCCAAAAAGTTAGCCAGATGGAAGGGGCTACGTTGAGGAGGCAGGTAAAAGCGAAGAGGCGTTTGGAGGCCCCGACGCAAACGCTGAAAGACTCTATAGGCTTTCTCGCGGGGCTGAATCTGATAGTAACCCGGCTTGGGAGGCGTAAAGTAGGCGAGCCAATACCACACACTCCAGATCGGTAAAATCTGACGCAGGCTGTCAGAGTAGGCGGTGCGCCCTTGTGGAGAGAGGGGAATTTTCCAGGAGCGGCTTTCGGTAAGCCGGACAGGCACTAAAAACTGCAAGGCTCCCAGCCCGAAAAGCCCTATACCTATGCCGAGGAGGATTACCCGATAGCGCTGTAAGGAGAACTTAGTTGGGGGGCGGGAGAGGCGGGTATGCCTTTTACGGGTGGCGGTTCGGCGCGGCATGGGCGATTTGACGAACTAAAGCCTGTTTTTGCTTTTGAAACCAAGGAGGACGCGTAGCACCCTGAGCCGCCTGGGGAAACTCCCTCAGCAAAATGAGTTCGGCTATATCGGCAGGCGAGAGGTCTTGGGGTTCTTTTTGGAGGTAGTAAGCGGCGGCGCTTTTAGCGCCCCATAGGTGCGGCCCCCAATAGGCACTACTTAGGTAAAGATGATAGAGTCGTTCCTCCCCCCACAGCAGCAGTAAAAGGCTGCCCAAGGCCTCAGCTCCCACGGCTTTCTCTGGATTAGGGAAAAGGAGGGTGGCGGCAGCCTGACCAGCAGGAGAAAGACGTTTCTGATGGGTTTCTGTCAGCCGCCAACGAAAAGCCTGCATGAGCTCGGGCGGCACCTCTGACGGCCGCAACCACCGCCACTTTGGGCCCTCCCCTCGCACCAGCTCCACCATCACCGGCACAGGCACCAACGGAATCCACCGAAACGACCATAAAACCACTATAACGCCTATAACTAAGCCCGCCAATATCTGAAATAGCTGGCCCAGAAACCAACGAATAGGCGCTAAGAACATCAGCCCAGCGACATCTGCTCAAATCGCCGACGATAAAAGTCATTGATAACATCCACCACCTCTTGGGGGGTATCTACAAGGGTAAAAAGAAGCAGGTCTTCGGGAGAAACATATCCCCACTCTTCCACAAGGGTCTTCTGAATCCACTCCACGAGAGGCCCCCAAAAGGCACGACCCACCATAACCACCGGAAAACGCTCAATCTTCCGGGTCTGAATAAGCGTAAGCGCCTCAAAAAGCTCATCCATCGTGCCAAAACCCCCAGGTAAAACCACAAAAGCCTGCGCATACTTGACAAACATCACCTTCCGCACAAAAAAATAGTCAAAGTTTATTAGCAGATCGGGGTCTACGTACGGGTTGGGTCGCTGCTCATAAGGGAGCACGATATTCAGGCCGACGGAATAGCCGCCGAGCTCTTTAGCGCCTTTGTTAGCGGCCTCCATGATGCCGGGGCCACCGCCCGTGATGATGCCATAACCATTTTCCACAAGTTTGCGAGCTACTTCGGTAGCCAGCTTATAATGGGGATTATCGGGAGTGGAGCGGGCAGAACCAAAAATAGACACGCAGGGGCCAATGCGAGAAAGGGTCTCAAACCCATCTACAAACTCCGCCATTACCCGAAAGATCTGCCAAGTGTCTGCTACACGCCGCTCCCGAAGGTCCCGGGTCTTGTTGAAGAAGTTCTTGGGAAGGCTATTAGAGGGAGGTATCATGATAACAAATGTACGAAAAAGCTCCTACGAGAAAGCGAACGCCATCGGAGAAGCCTAAAAAAAGAGGGACAGTCCTGAGGAGACTGCCCCCCTCCTCACCCTATGGGCATAAAGAGAGAAAGCTTACTTACTCCCTTTGAGGCCTTCTATGGCGGCCAGGCGGCTCTCTATAAGAGAAAGACGATGGGCTAAGGCATCTTTCTCAGCTTCCAGGGCGGCAAGGCGGGCTTTGAGCTGTTGGTTTTCAGCATCCAGCTCTTTCACCGCATTGATGAGCATATAAGTGAGGTCGCTGGGATCCACGGCTAAGACATCTATGAGTTTGTCGCCAATCGCTTGAAACTTGTACGGATGCACCATTTCCGGCACGACATCCTGAACTTCCTGAGCGATAAGGCCGGTGAAATAGCGGTCGCTTGCCGCCCAGTACTCTTTTTTGTACTTGTAGCGGACGGGCCGCAGCGCTCGTAGCTCCGCTAAGCCCCGGGTGTACGGATGAATATCCTCTTTCAGCCGTGCATCGGAGATAGCTGCCCAGCTGCCGCCGCCCGGTTTGTAAGCCTCACCATTGCTCACAAAGTCAAATAGCAAAGAGGAGGCGGCAAGATTATAGCATCCTCCACCACCACAGGAGGCTCCCAGGATACTAAAGCCATCTTGATCTGGACCTGCGACATTATCTTCCACATGAAGACGCAGCCGAGTCACATCGGAGGCAAGGTGTACAAAGTACATGAGAGCTGGATCGGAGTTGTCCTGAAAGTCATCCGTGGGACCCCCAAAGTATACGAAGGTTCCCCGCTTAGGATAGGGGCCAGATGAGTAGGCACCGGTGAGATTGCCGAGCATGATAGAGGGGAAGTTATAGTTACTACCCACATGGCATAGAGGCGAGGTGGGCCGCACAATCAGCTGTCTGTGGGTGCCCCTAAAGACGGACCATGAAGCCGCTTGATGCACCCCAATCCACATTTCTCCAGGGGCGATGCCGATCTGATAGGGCGTCGTAGTCGCACTACCGGGCCAGAGAATAATACGGCTCCCGGCACTGCCCCAGGTGCTATTCGTGGGGGTACCGGTGGTGCCATCATGAACGATCGCTCGGCCATTGACATGGAGACGAGCCTCTGGAGCTGTGGTGCCGATACCCACATTCCCATCTCCTCGCACATAAAGACGAGAGGTAAGACCCGCTCCCACCCCGCTCCGCACATTGAGCGCATACGCATCCGCAGCTGCCCGCGCAATGTCAATCAGTACGCCATTATTATCAGCGGCGTCGCGCTGATTTTGGAACCAGCCTGTCCGAATAAAATCGTCTGTGCTGGGCGTCTGAACATGCAAGCGCGCGGCAGGAGCATTAGTCCCAATCCCAACATGCTGTGCAGCAAGCCTCCAAGTGACTCCCAGAGCCACCAGTCCGATAAGGTAAGTTTGTCCTTTCATACGGCCTCCTTGTTTGTAGCAAAGGCACGAAAAAAAAAGCACATTGTCAAGGGGTGCCTCAAGAGTCAGGCGGTGAAGGGGGATGGGGCGGAGGAGTAGGGGGCTGCCAATGACGAGCCTCCTGCCAAAAGGCCATGAGAAGGGACTCTAACTGGGATTGGCAGGCATGAAGGGTATGCACCACTAAAGCTGGGGACAGAGGCAGGTGGCGACGAGAAATGAAATCGTAGATATGTTTGCTCATGCCCTCATAGGAGGCAAAGCGATAGAAGAGGTCGGTTTCGGTGGCCGCCCGGAAGAAAGCTTCCCAAGTGGGAGGGCCATAATGCCGATAGGCCCGAATAGCTTCTTGAAGGGCCTCAATGAAAGTGGGGAAAGGTAAAGTACTCAGAGCGGACCAGTTTTCGCCGAGGGTAGCATCCAGCCACAGGTCTACAAAGACGCCGGCATAACGGCCCAGTGCGGGACGAAGCAGCGCCCTCGCTTGGCGGAAAGCGGGATGACGGTCCGTTTGCCAGTCTATTTGCCGATGGAAAGCCACGCCGGCGGCTATCGGAGCGGGGAGGAGCTTTTCCCGAGCCCCCCTCACCCCATCGGCAATCAGCGCCCCAAACTGAAATGCCGCCTCCCCCTTAGCCAAGAAAGTATGCCCTAAGTGATGCACTTCTGGTAAAGATACGAAGGGTAGAAATTCAAAGGGGGACCTTGGACCTAAAACCATTTCCTGGGAGACGTATTCTTAGGTCCTCACCCAAAGCTAAAGAGGTATGGCACGGCCATTGAAGGTGGCTTGAAAGCATCCAGCAGAAGGGTTTTACCAGCTTTACAAGCAGAGGTAGAGGCGCAGGTAGCCAAGAGATAGCAGGCGCTGGGGAGGTTGCGGCGAGGGAAGCGGGTGAAAGAGGTGGTGGGGGTAGCGGTGGGTCAAGTGGTATGAGGCTGTGGGCATAAAGACACAGGTAAGGGAGTGGGGCCAAAGGTATGGACGCAGGAGCAAGAGCGGAGGGGGAAGGAGGCGGTATCAGAAGGGCGGTTCCGGACGAAATTCAATGCAAAGAGTTTCTGAATGCGGCTTGGTGGTATTTTATGGGCCCGCCGCCCGCCTGCGGCGGGCGGCGGGCTCGTGCTGAGGCGGCGGCCAGCCC
>JAVVHK010000096.1:0-6191 GCA_032249525.1 Bacteroidota bacterium
TTGTATGAGTACACGCATTATGCGATTCATAAGTATCCTCAGCCGCCGCATCCCCTTTTGAAGGGGCTCTGGCAAAACCATTATTTACATCATTACCGCATGCCGGAGAAGCGCTTTGGGGTAACGACCACCTTGTGGGATCGCGTCTTTGGTACTTACGAAAAAGCCTGAGGGGAAAGGCGTAAAGGCGCATAGGTTTTTAGAGGGTAGGTAGAGGGTATTGGGGAAGGGAGGACTTTATGGAGCGGGTTGAGTTTGAGCGGCTTTTTCAGGCGCGTTATGGGGTGGCGCCGAAGTTGGAGGGGCTTCTTTTGATGATTGGGGTGGATGTGCTGGGCTACTGGCCGAAAGGCGATGAGAAGGTCGTCAAGCAGGACCTGATTGCATTGGGGGCTTGGCGGCTCTTGGAGTGGAAAGGCTATGCCGTGCGGCAAGGTGTGGATGCCGAAGGATGGCCCCAGTATGAGCTAACGGCGCCGCTCCCCTACCACACAGCCGAAAAGGAAAACGAATTTTTGGAAGAGGCGGCCATAGCATACTTTAAGGAAATCTGGCGAAATTTGGGAGGTGCATGTTCGTGAGATCATAGAACGGGAGCCAGGGCCGTTCATTAGTGTGGAGATTATTCCACCGCGCCGTGGAGGCGGCGTAGAGGCTTTTCATCAGGCGGTAGAAAGTCTTTTGCCCCATCGGCCCCGGTATATCAATATCACTTCGCATGCGGCGGAGGTTATATGGCAGGAGCTGCCTGACGGCACCTATCGGCGGCGGGTGCGCCGACGGAGCCCGGGCACTTTCGGTTTAGCCGCCATCGTCAAGTACAAGTATGGCATTGAACCTGTCCCCCACCTGCTGTGTAATGGCTTTACCCGAGAAGAAACCGAAGATGCCCTCATAGAACTGCACTATCTCGGCGTACAAAATGTCATGGCCCTCCAAGGCGAAGAAAAATACGCTCGCCCCCCCCGCCCCGACCGCACCGTCAACCTCTACGCCGTCGACCTCGTGGAGCAGATCGCCAACATGAACCGAGGCATCTACTTAGACGAACTTACCGACGCCGAACCTACGAACTTCTGTATTGGCGTGGCCGCCTACCCCGAAAAGCACTACCAAGCCCCCAACCTCCACTTTGATCTCCTCAACCTCAAACGCAAACAAGACGCCGGTGCCAGCTATGCCATCACCCAAATGTTCTTTGACAATGCGTATTATTATGAGTTCGTCGCAAAGGCCCGGGAGTTAGGCATCACCATACCCATTATACCCGGCCTTAAGATACTGACTAAGCGCGAGCATCTATATAGTTTGCCGAGAAGTTTTCATATTACGATACCCGAGCCTTTGGCGGAGGCCGTCATAAATGCGAAAGATGATAGCGAGGTACAAGCTATTGGCATAGAATGGGCGTACCATCAGGCGATGGATTTACTAGCCCATGGAGTGAAAAACTTACACTTTTACACGATGCTTTATACGAAGCCGCTTTTGCGTTTGATGGAAAAGCTTCGGCTGGATTGAGTATGCGGCCGTTTATTTCGGTGCGATGGCTTTTAGTGATAATCGGGGTGGTAGTTGTGGGGGTTTTATGGTGGCCGAAAAGGGGAGATAGCGTAAGGGTGGAGCCTATGGGGTGCGCTTCGGAAAGCCTGTATGTAGCGACGCTTGAGCAAGATCGCCAGCTAAAAGATAGTCTCTTTCGGGTCTCGCCGCATTCTCCGATTCCGAGGGAGAAGCGGGCGGTGTTTGAGGGTTTAGCTTATTATCCTATTCAGCTGGAGTGGTGTTTGCGGGGGCGGTATGAGGCGATGCCCAATGCGCTTTTGCCCGTGGTGGGCCGCTTGTATGTGGCCCTGCCGGTGCTGGATAGCTGTCGGGGGCCCGCTGTACTTACCGTATATGGCGATGCTCACGGGAAAAATCCTTACGTAGCTTTCTGGGATTCTACAGCTGCGGTGGGCGAAACTTATGAGGGTGGGCGTTATGTGCCTCTCCTTGTCCGAGGGGACTCTGCTATCATAGATTTCAATCGGGCCTATTTTCCGTATTGCGCCTACAATCCTGATTACATTTGCTTGCCTTATCCGCCGAGTAATCGGTTTTGTGGGTATATTCGGGCGGGGGAGCGGTATGGAGCTTCGGCGGCCCACCCTTGAGAAAAAGCCTGTATTGGCCCTCTCCGGGCGTTCCAATGTAGGGAAGTCGTCCCTGCTCAATCAGCTTTTAGGGAAGAGGGTCGCTCGCGTAAGTCAGAAACCCGGATGTACTCAGCAGGTGTACCTTTATCCGGCGGAGGAAGGCTGGGTCTGGGCGGATTTACCAGGGTACGGCTACGCGCAGGTAGCCCAAGCAAAACGCCGAGCCTGGCAGGAAGAAGTTCGGCAGTTTTTGCGGCGGGAAAGGCCTCTTACCTGCGTCATCATTGATAGTCGCCTTCCCCCTCAGCAGCAGGACCAAGCCTGGGTTAGCTGGCTATTCAGGGAAGAGATTCCGGTGATAATTCTGGCTAATAAGGTAGATGCGCTCTCCCAGAGTGCGCTATGGCGTCAGAAGAAACTGTTGCCGCAGGCTTTTCCTGAGCCGCTCTACTGGGGTTGGGTTTCGGCAAAGACGGGCGAAGGGGTTTCCGCCTTTCTGAACTGGCTGAAAGGGTACTTTGCCGCTGCGCGCTAAGGGCGTGCGCTTCTTTCTTACCTTCGCCTCATGAGTAGATTTCCTGCGCAAGACTCTACTCGGAAGCTCACTTATAATCGCACGAAGATTGTGGCCACGGTAGGGCCAGCTTGTGAGAATCCCGTAGTGCTACAGGAGCTGATTTTAGCTGGGGTGGATGTCTTTCGGCTCAACCTCTCTCACGGAGACTGGGAGAAGCACCGCTACTTCATTCGAGAGATACGGCGGCTCAATCTTTCCTTAGGAACGCGCGTGGGAATTTTGGCAGACTTACAGGGACCGAAGATGCGGGTAGGTAAGATTGCGAGGGACCTGCCTGTGCGTCCGGGAGACCGAGTGATTTTTAGCACCCGAGTACAGGAGCTGAGTCCGCCGTATGTGCCTGTAGAATATGAGACCTTAGCCAAAGATGTGCGGGTGGGGGATATGGTGCTGGTGGAGGATGGACGGGTTCAGCTGCGGGTTTTACGTACCGATGGCGTAGGCGAAGTGGAGCTGGAGGTCGTAGCAGGGGATCGCATTGCCAGCCGTAAGGGCATCAATCTCCCGGGACGACCGATCTCCCTCCCTACCCTTTCGGAGAAAGACTGGGCCGACCTGCATGAGATCGTCAAGGAGGCCGTGGACTGGGTAGCCCTTTCCTTCGTGCGAAAAGTAGAAGATATTCTGGAGGTGAAGGCTTTTTTGCGGCGATTTGGGGCCTCTATTCGGGTGATGGCTAAGATTGAGCGGCCCGAAGCTTTAGAAAATATTGAGGCTATTGTGGCGGCCAGTGACGGAGTTATGATAGCTCGGGGGGATTTAGGTGTAGAGATACCGATAGAGGAGGTGCCTTTTTGGCAAAAGAAAATCATAGAAACCTGCGCACGCATAGGTAAGCCCGCTGTAGTCGCTACGCAAATGTTGGAAAGTATGATTCATAATCCCACGCCCACGCGAGCAGAGGTAGGCGATGTCGCCAATGCCGTCTTGGATGGGGCAGATGCGGTCATGCTCAGTGGGGAAACGAGTGTAGGGGCTTTTCCCGTGAGAGCGGTGGAATACATGCACCGCATCCTAAGGCAGGCGGAGCAGGACCCGCGCATTTACGAACGCAAAGGGCGCCCCCACCCTGACTCTCCCACCTTTGACTCCGATGCCGTCTGCTGGACAGCCTGCGCCTTAGCTTCAGCTCTGCCAGCTAAGGCTCTGGTAGGACTAACTTATTCCGGCTACACCGCCTACCAACTAGCCCGATGGCGCCCCTCCACGGATATATTTATTTTCACGCCCAATCCTCGGATCCTCAACAGCCTTAGCCTTCTGTGGGGTGTACGTGCCTTTTACTACCGCCACCACGAGGGTACTTATGAGACGATTCAGGATGTACTCCGAATCCTCAAAGACTTAGGCTATCTGGAGAAGGGCGATCGGGTGGTTTTTGCGGTGTCTATGCCTTTACGGGCACGCCGCCGCACGAATACCCTACACATCACCACCGTAGATTAGAGATTCCTCTTCAGATAACGCCTTATTGGTATGCGCTGGCTTTTGAGGGTTGTAGAAGTGGGGGTTATAATCGTTGGGATGGGGCTTCTTTTGCGGCATCCAACGCGTACGGACGGTCTAGAGTGGGCTGTTTCGGACTCTTGTGGGTATATCCTGGTGGATAAGCTGCCTTTTTCGGCGGATAGACCTTTTGAGAAGGGGGATCGGCTATTGCGGATCGACTACATGCCGGCCTGCAGCTTAGGGATGCCCCCTCGCCAAGCCGAGACTACGCTTTTCTTATATGAGGTTCTGCGGGGGGAGGAGAAATACCTTCTTTTTGCGGAGTTTTGGCCGTATCCGGCGCTGGGGTGGTTTCGGGGGCGATTGGGATTAGGAGTGGGGGTGGGGCTTCTGCTGATCTTCTTTGCTGGGGGGCTTCTCCTGGGTCAGGCCATGAGAAGGCTGCGCCGGTATGTGGAGACGGGGGCTCGTTTCTGGATAGCCTTAGGGTGGTTTCTGGGGGTTTGTGGGCTAGTGGGGGGATGGATTTATGGGAGTTATCATCGGGAGGTGAATGGGTGGATGTGGGCTTTGGTAGGGGCTTTAGGGTTGGGCTGGGGTTTTTGGCGGGTGGAGGCGGGATTAGGGGCGGCTCTTTTGGCGGGTGGGTTAGCTTGGGGGTGGCCCTCTTATGCGGGTGGGGTTGCGGGAGCCGTACTTGGAGGAATGGGCTTTTGGCTAAAAGGCGTCTGGAAAGGAGCCTATTGGCCAGTGTGGCTTCTATGGACCTACACGTATGGGCCAGGATGGCTCCTCGGGCTAGTGGGGATCATAGCGGGGAGCCAGTTCTATCCTTTTCTACGGAATGTGTACAAAGTTCTCACGCTCAGGGAGCGGTTTTTTTATTTTTTGGGTTTTATCCTGGGCGGGGTGGTAGCGGTAGGGGTAGCGAATCCTATAGGGGAGCTAAGGGTTTTGCGATTATTGGGGGGAGGTTTAGGGGGTGGGGTTGTGGGGTGGCTGAGCGTAGAAGGCTTACATCGTCTATATCAGCGGCGGCGCCGGGCTCAACGGCGCCATCTTTTGGAGCGGGATATACCGCTTTTGTGGGAAGTAGCGGATGTAGGGAGCTTAGAGCGGCGGGTACAGGAGCTTCTGAAGGCATACTGGGATGTGGAATGGGCGCAAATAGTGCAGGCTTTGGGGCCGCAGCGGCTCTGGCTCAAACGCCAAGGAGAAGCCCCCCCACTCCGAGAGTGGAATAAGGAAAACATAGAGGCCGCTATCCCGTTAGGGGAGCCTTACTGGCTCCTGATTGGACGGGTGCGCTCCCCCCTCACATTGGAAGATATCACCTGGCTGGAACGTTTTGGACGATATGTAGGGATTAGTCGGCGCCACCTAGCGCTATATGAGGCCGCACATGAAGCTCGACTGCAGGCTTTGCGGCATCAGCTTAGCCCGCATTTTCTCTTCAATGCCCTGCATACGCTTCAGGGGCTTCTCTATGAGGATACGGCCTTAGCCGAAAAGCTCCTCTCTCGGCTGGGGCAGCTTTTGCGGCGCAGCTTAGAGCTCGCCAAACACCTCCTTATACCCCTCACAGAGGAGCTGGCCTTGGTTCATGACTATTTAGAAATAGAAAAACAGCGGTATGGTCAGCGACTGGTTATCCGATGGGAAGTACCGAATCCCCCGCCAGAAGCGCTCATACCCCCCTTTACCATCCAAACCCTCGTAGAGAATGCCATCAAGCACGCCGTCGCTAAACAGATGCACCCCACAACCCTACACCTTCAGGTTAGCTGCAAGGGCGAAACCCTTCAAGTTCTCGTGGCAGACGACGGCCCAGGACTTAGGACAGCAAGTCCCTCCCCCGGAATAGGTCTGACCAACCTACGGACCAGGTTAGAGCACATCTACGGGGCTAAAGCCCAGCTATCTATTACGCGAGGCGAAAGAAAGGGCGTACAGGTGCTCGTTACTCTTCCTCTCTTTCCTCCAGATTACGGGAGTACCCTACCCGATCGTAATCAAAATCGGGGAGC
>JAVVHK010000097.1:0-6142 GCA_032249525.1 Bacteroidota bacterium
CGGCCTTCGCAGGCTCCAGCAGCTCTATCTCATAGAGGTTGCCGTCACTGGAAGCGGCCCAGAACGGATGAATAAGAGAGTCCGTCGGCTGGGGAATAAAGGCAAGCGCATTCACGCTGGCCTGGGGAGGTTGAAGAATCTGACGGCCCTCCTTGCGGCCAGAAAGGCGACCAATCAAAGAACCATAAGGTATAGACCAGAGGATAACCTGACGATCACTGCCCGCTGAGACAAGGTAGCGGCTATCGGGTGTAAAGGCAATAGCATTGACGGGCCCCGTGTGTCCCTCTAAATCTTTGTACGGTTGAGCCCAGAAAAGCCCTACTAAAAGCAGGATGGGCCATCTCATTTTCGGACGCTAATATCTAAGAGGCGCAGGGAAAGTTTGTCGTTTCGGAGCCGTTCGCTCAGGAGCCAGTCCTGAAAGGCGTCTAAAGAGATAAGATGGAAGCCGCGCTGGGGATCATATTTCTCGGGGGGTGCTGCTAACGGATGCGGAGAAAAGAGCACATAGAGGCGATGGAGGACTTCGGGGGCTTCGGCGGTCAGGATCAGTTCGTCTGTCCAGAAGGCTTCAGAACGGCTTTGCGCAGCCGGCGCAAAAAAGAGATAAGTCGTATCCGGACGCACTGGAAGGGCCTGCAGGCGATGATTCTGATAGGGTAGGAGCCGATAAACCACCCCGCTATCTTCCCAGAAGACTTGCAGATACCCAGCGATAGGCGTGCGAAAATAAAGGTAGAAGGGGTCTCCCTCCTTGAAGTCCAGCGTGAAGCAGGCGGTATCCTGGCATCGCAGAGGGCGGATATCTAAGGGGAGGGGCGGTTCGGCGCGCAGCCGAGCCCGCCCCTTGACTCTACAGGTAAGGTACCAGGTGCCCTTCTGCTGAGAGGTCTCGTAGCGAACGCTGATGGTCTCCAGCCATTCAGCTCCAATATACTGATCAGCCGTAAGGTAAAAATAGGTGTGCGTAGAAGCGCTGGAACCTTCGGAGCGGTTTTGGAGAAGGTACTTGCTGGCCTGCGCCACCTGCGTGGGAAAATTCGTTTGGAGGGCGTTTAGAATAGCAAGCTGATAAGCCTGGCGCTGGATGCGCTCTATAGACCAGCCGGGAAGCACTTCCACCGTAGCACTACCGGAGACGATTTTCTCTTGCGCATGGAGAAATGCCCCCAAAAGCAGGTAGGAGACCAGCCACCACTTCATTGAAGCGGGAGGAGTTTATCTACCTTATCTTGAAGGCCTTTCAGACGCTCCCGCAGCTCTTCCCGAACGCGCTTCTTAGCCTCCTGAACAACTTGGTCCCGATTCACGAGGAGCTTGACGTTCACCTCCACATTTTTATTGGGCAGGTTGCGGTAGATTTTGAAGGCGGGGTCTACTTGGGATATGGAAGTAACAATGACATTTTTGGCGGCGGTGAGGAACTCTGTGACGGAAGCGGCTTCTTCGTTGGTGAGCTGGGCGTTGGCGATGTTAGCCTCAATGATAGCTCGGATGAAGGTCTCTAACTGGCCAGCAAGGTTGAGTTTGGCGGCTTCTAAGGCTTGCATTTCGGCGGCGGTGCGGGTCTGAGCTACCGCATTTCCATCCGCACTGAGGTAAATAGGCTGCCCTTTCTCATCCCGCTGGTAGAGCTTGATCCAAGTGTACTCCAGCTGTTTTTCCATAGGGAGCGAGCCGGGGGTAACATCAAAGCCCTGTTTCTTAAATTTTTTAGCCTCCTTACGAGCCTCCTTGATGGCTTTGCGCTGGATTTCTTTCTTGGCTTCTTTGTCTGTCATTTGGGCGAGCCCGAGGCTCAAAGCCCCAATCATCAGGACGATGCGCGTGAGCATATAGACAAAAAGTACAAAACTCGTGCCAATGGGATGCGCCTAAAGAGTAGAGGTGTAGGGCCTTTTGGGGCTTAGCGGCAGCCCTGATACGAGAAACCGCCGACCTGGGGCCAAGCACCGGACAAGCAGGAGGGAGATGAACTCATTCTTCCACGTAGAGCTTCTCCCAGGCTTTATGGCCTTCGTACTCTACGAGAATCAGGTAGAGGCCGGGTTGAATGCGTTTCCCGGCAAGGTCTTGCAGGTTCCAGGAGGGAAGGGGAGTATCGGGTTCCGTGCGAAAGCGGGTACAGAGGGCACCGCTTGGAGAAAGAATAGAGACGGTGGTTTTGGGGGGAAGGCCCCAGAAGGAAAGGCGGGGATGCCCTCGGACGGGGTTGGGGAAAAAGCCCCAGTTGGAAAGGGTTTGCGCCGCGGGATAAAATGAGATGGTATGAGGACAGAAAGAAGCCGTATCCCAGGACCACGTCAGAGAAAGCGGCTGACGATGAGGCGAAACAGATAGAGTTAGACGTAGCTGCCTATCCGAAAGTCGCTGAAGATGGGTCACCCGCCCAACCGGAAAAAGTTGGTAGTAAGAGAGCGTATCTGCCTTTGTAGGAAGGGAAGCAGAAAAGGTGATGTCCACAAAAGTGTCGCCGACAATCTCCCAGCGGAGGGGGAGGAGACACGGAGCCTCAGTCTCGGACGGAATAGTGAAAGGAAGCGTATCGCAGTCGGGACTCAGGAAGCGGCTGTAAGCATCCACGAGGAGGGTATCTATAAGGAGCGCGTAAGAGGCTGGCGGAAGAGGCTGCCCAAAGTAGAGAGCAAGAGAACCTCCACTCCCGATAGCCGTCACAGGATGAAGACCAAGAGGATGCAGGTAGAAAGCCTCCGGAACCGGGTCCCACCACTGCCCAGAACTAGTAAGGTGAATTTGGCCGTCTTTGGGAAGTATCTCTCGGATTTGGAGGCAGGGACGAGGGCCGGTAATGACCCGACGCAGCTCCCCGAAAGCTCCCCCCACCGCACGTACAGCATAGTAGCAGGTATCGCCAGAACCTACTATATCCGTGCAAGAGGTGCCGGCCCCAAGGTAAATGCGAGTAGGATTTTGACGAGGCTGGAAGCGCCAGACTTCGTAAGTGGAAGCCATAGGCACAGGCTCCCAAACCAGTATGACGGAAGTGGAGCTAAGGGCACCAACCCTTATCCAGGCAGGGGGGGGTAAGCGACCTTCTGTAAACTCCACCAGCCGAGGAAGGGTATCTATGCCGACGAGCCAGCCATTCCCCAGAGCCGCACACGCATCCCACACCCAAGGGCCATAAGCCTCCCACACAAAGCCGCTACTGCTAACGCGCCCAAAATAAAGCTGAGGCGGCAGCCAAAGCAGAAGACGACCATCCGCTCTCAAAAGCAGGCGAGGCCGAATCTCCCCCTCCGCCCAAAACTGAATACTATCTATCTCTTGCCAAGGGCTCAAAGAAAGAAGCCCTAAACGCCAGACCTTTCCGCTTTTATGTCGGCCGAGGTAAATAAGCTCGTCGTACCCATCCCCATTAATGTCTATGGCGTAGAGGTACGAGCCGATCTGTTCCAAGCCAGTGTTGTGAGTGCTCAGGAGGGTTTCGTCCCGATAAACGAAGATGTAGCCGGCGTAGTTACCAAAGACCCATAGAGAGTCGGAGCCATAGCGCAGCTTCAGAAGCCGGGGGATTGTGGTAGAGCCGCTCCAAAGGGTAGTATCTAAGAGGCGACGCAAAATCTGACCACTAAGGGTGCGCTGTTCGTAGTGGCCTTGGGAAGTGCGGAGCCAGATGGTTTGGGGGTAGTCTATTTTGGCGGCGAGTCCTTGGCCGGCGTAAAAGAGGTTTTTCGGGGGGCTACCACCCCAAATGAAGAAGCTGTCATACCAGACGGAGAGGAGCTCTTTTTGACCATCGCCATCCCAGTCCGCCAAATCTCGGGGAAGGGCAGAACGCCCTATACTCTCGTACGGACGATAGGTATTTCCAGAGCGGGTAAGGAAAGCCAGATTGTCGTAAGTGCCATTTGGGGTATAAAGGGTAGCCACAAGGTCAGGAGAGCCGTCCCCATTCCAATCGGGGAGCGCCTCAGGCCAATAGAAGCCAGGGGGTGCCGTGAGGTTTTGTATGGAGTAGTTATCCATGCCTAAGGCAGTAGGAGCCACAGGAGGAGCACTAACGGAAATGGAGAGGGTCTGCTGACTGGTAGCAGTAGAAAAGGTAGCCGTAGGTATAGGGAGATTTCCTATCCAGGCGGCGCCAGCAGAGTCTATGCGGTCTATGCAGGTTTGTCCGGTGGGATAAACGATGCAGACAGGGAGGGGGGCAGAGAGAGTGTAAGTGGCTGCGTAGCCGAGGCGGTTTTGTTGCCAAGTAGGGGCAAGGCGAGCCTCCCTAAAAGAAGGAGAAAGAGTATCTATGGAAATAGGACAAAGGGCGGTGAGGGCCCTACCGTTACGCAGATAGGCTGTAAGGCGAAGGAACCACCGACCGGGGGCAGGTGGCGTCCAACTAAGGGTTGTATCCCAGGTAGGGGTAAAGGCCCGAAGAGGACCCAGCCAAGGGCCCGAAAGGGAGTTAGCCCAGGAAATTTCCCAGTGCGACAGAAGGCTATGATACACCCGCACGCGCAGGGGAATAGGGGTAAGCTCGTAATGTCCATTGGCAGCTGGAGAGAGCCACTGGAGAAGGCCGCTCTGAGGGTAGTCCAAGGCGGGAGGGAGTCGCAAAAGACCCGCACCCGTGTAAATGTCCCACCCAGAAGTCCCTATATCCAAGGCGGCACTCACAAAGGTAGCCCGCACCTCTTGGGGGGAAAGGGACGGATACCGACTCAGAAGCAAGGCCACAGCCGCACTGGTAATAGCGGCACTCAGACTTGTGCCGCTCAGGCTTCGCACTACACCTCCCGGCAAAAGAACTGGAAGCTGGTCCCCCGGTGCCACCCAGTCCACTCGGCTATACCCCGACAACGGCCATAAGAAGTAGCTCCCCTGCTCGGGATTAAAGCTGGCGGCTCCGACCGCCAGCACCTCTGGAAAACCCGAGGGATAATGCGGACGAGCTCCCGTGCCATTCCCAGAGGATGCTACAACGACGACTCCTCGGCTCACAGCATATCGTATGGCCGCCGCCATCATCTGAGAGGGCACCTCATCACCAAAACTGCAATTAATCACCCGGGCACCCCGCCGAATCGCATACAGGATACCCCGCACAATATCATCATCCTCGCCGTAACCATCAGCACTAAATGCCCGCACCACCAGGATAGGACAGCCCGGAGCGATTCCCTGGACAGGGCCTGTGCCGGGTTTGGCGGCGATGAGACTGGCCATGGCGGTGCCGTGACCATTTTCGTCTATGGGGAGGGGGTCAGGGCCCCAGGCATCCCCAGCAGCTAACAGGCGGGCCTGATCCGTAAAATCGTACCCTATCACATCGTCTATGTAGCCATTCTGATCGTCGTCTATGCCATTGAGGTCGGCAGGGTCTAAGCGGCGATTGCCATTCAGGTCTTCGGCAGGGTTGATAAAGTACTGACCGGAAAAGGCAAGGAGGGAGGTGTCTATACCGGTATCCAAGATAGCTATCGGGATGTTTGGATGGCCATAGGTGCGTGTCCAGGCCTGGGCCGTTTGAATAGCAAGGTGGTGCCAGCCATTGAGGTTTCCGCAAAGCCTACGAGTACGAAGCGGCTCCACAACCTCAAAAAGACCACTGGCCCGTAGTCGCTCCAGCAGCTGAAGACTATCCTCCCCCTCAAAACGAAGCACGAACCACCCCCCCAGCGCTAAGTCCGTAGTATCAGGAGAAACGGCCTCCGCACGAAGAAAACCCCGCCAGGTAGGATTCTGCCGCATACGAAAATCCGACTGACTCTGTCTAAGAGCACTTCGTAGGTCCTTTCGGGCAGGACTGACCAGGACGCAAATATTCTGAGCCCACACAAGCCCCAAGAGCCAGAGCCAGCGCACCTTCCAAAGTAAAGCTTTTCTGCAACCCGTGATGCCATCGCTGCGTATATAGAGCAAGTTCCAGCTGCTCTAAGCCGGCAGGAGCGAAGTTCTCCTGCAGCGAAGTGATCTTCCTGCCCAGAGAGAGAGGCGTAGCCAGGTTCAGGGTCTTTTAGCCCAGCCCGCGGCCCCCTACCAGGGGGCCTTTTCTTATTTGAAAAAATACCAGTTCGATGCAAAGAGTTTCTGAGTGCGAGTTGGTGGTATTTTATGGGGCCGGCGCCCCCCGCAGGCGGGCGGGGGGCCCGGGGGGGGGGGGGGGGGGGCGGGGGGGGGG
>JAVVHK010000098.1:0-6086 GCA_032249525.1 Bacteroidota bacterium
GGCGGCGGCCCCACAAAATACCACTAGCGCCCCACAGCTCCGATACTCTTCTGCCCTCAGCCCCTATGCCAATCCCAACCAGACCTTGCCACCTCTTCGCATCCCCCATCCCCCCTGAGGGCCCTAACTTTGTCCACTTGAATGAATCCACCTTCCCCGGAATTTGCTGGGCCTCGGTTAGGGAGAATCTACTTCGCAGATAATCTGGAAGTGCTGCGGCAAATCCCTTCCAACTCCATAGACCTTATCTACATTGACCCTCCTTTCAATACAGGTAAAGTCCAGGAGCGGACGCAGCTCAAAGTTACCCGTTCGGAAGAAGGAGAACGGATAGGATTCCAAGATTACCGCTATAAGAGCGAGGTGGTGGGGAAGAAGGCATTTATGGACCGCTTTGAGGGCTACTTGGCTTTTTTGGAGCCGCGGCTGCGGGAGGCGTATCGGGTGCTGGCGCCTCATGGGTCGCTGTACTTCCACATTGACTATCGGGAGGTGCATTATTGTAAGGTGCTTTTAGATGAGATTTTTGGGCGGGACGCGTTTTTGAATGAGATTATATGGGCGTACGATTATGGTGGGCGGCCGAGGGACCGCTGGGCCCCCAAGCACGACAACATTCTCTTTTATGCGAAGGTGCCGGGGAAGCATATCTTCAATACGGAGGCAGTTGAGCGGATTCCATACATGGCGCCGGGACTGGTAGGCCCTGAAAAAGCCGCTCGGGGTAAGCTCCCCACCGATGTCTGGTGGCACACTATCGTTCCTACGAATAGCCGAGAGAAAACCGGTTATCCTACGCAGAAGCCTCTGGGGATTTTGCGGCGCATCATTCAGGCCTCTTCTCGGCCGGGGGATTTAGTGCTGGACTTTTTTGCGGGGAGTGGGACGACGGGTATAGCGGCCTACGAGCTAGGCCGGCGTTTCCTTCTCGTGGATAATAATCCTCAGGCCTTAGAAGTGATGGCGCGACGTTTTGCTGCCATTGAGGGGGTAGAGTGGGTGGGGTTTGACCCGAGGCCGTATCAGAATCCCTCTCGCTCCTCATAATCAGCCTATCATAGGTAGGGTAGGCCCTCCACCCCATCTTATGCCTCTGGTGCTTTTCTTCCGGAGGCGAAAAGCTTTAAGGCTTCCTGAATATGTAGGGCGGCTGGAGGCTTAGGGCCCTTTCTCTTGGCGAGAGTTTGCCGAGCTAAGAGTGGGCGATGCCGCTCTTCGGTCAGAATTTACGGCGGTTGATTTCGTCGGGGAGGCGGGATTTGAACCCACGACCCCCAGTCCCCTAAACTGGTGCTCTACCGGGCTGAGCTACTCCCCGAAACCTCTCCAAAGGTACGCACTTTCTCGCTAAGCGAAGCTACTATCCACCGCCAACGCCCCGAAAGATCGCGATAAAGAGTTACTTCCATTCCAAAGCCACGGTAAATCTCCTCTACCTTTTGCGCAGTAGGCGGATATAACTCTGCGACTAAGACTCCCCCTGGCGAAAGACTTTCTAATGCTATTTGGCCGATTCTTTTGTAAAACTCCACATCTTCGCAGAAGAGGGCTTCGTGGGGCTCATGGGCCAGCACATTGGGGGCGACGTTTTCCTTGTCTGCATGGGGAATATAGGGTGGGTTGCTGATAATGAGGTCCCACTGGTAGCCTTCCCAGGAGGGGGGTAGGGGAGGGTTTTGGAGGAGGTCATGAAGCTCTGCCAGAACTTGGAGGCCATAGGTGTGGCAGTTTTTTTGGGTGAGGTGGATAGCCAGGGGGTTTTTGTCCAGGGCGAAAAGGGCGGCTTGTGGGAAAGCTTTGCCTAAGGCTACGAGTAGAGCGCCGCTGCCAGAGCCTATTTCTAAAATGCGCTGGGGGGGGCGGTCGGCGAGGTACTGGATAGTCCAGGCAATCCACTCTTCGGTTTCGGGGCGGGGGATGAAAACGCCGGGCTGCACGGTGATGCGGTGGTCTAAGAACGTTGTATAGCCCAGGATGTACGCTAAGGGGTATCCTTGGGCGGCGGCGCTGAGGGCGGACTCCCACTGAGCGAGCCTATGCGGGGGAAAAGGCGCTTGACCCCGACTGGTGAGCCAGTCCATTTCCCAGTCGGGTAGAAAGTGTTTGAGCAGGGCGCGGGTGATGGCCTGTGCTTCCTCAAGCGAGTAGACCTTATGCAGTCGCTCTATGGCCTGGCGTCGTACATCGGCAAGGGAAGGGCTCTTTAGCGACGAGCTATCCATTGCAGAGGATTCTGAGGCGTTTTGCCGTGATAAATGAGAAAGTAAAGCTGAGGAGGTTCTGAGGTGCTGTTAGGCATTCGGCCGATGGGTGTGAGAATAGACACCTGTTGGCCCGGCTGCACATAGGTTTCTTCCAGTCCTGCGTATACGCTCCGGTAGGTGCCATGCTGTACGATAACGACCTTGCCTTGAAGCGGCAAAGAAGTAACCGCTGTAACTTTCCCGCCGAAAATGACGCGAACCTCCGTTCCTGGGGGAGTGGCTATGTAAATGCCCTGATTAGTGACGATGCCGCCACTTTCGTCTTCTACGGTGCCGAAAGGGCTGGTGATGACAGCTTTGTCTGACTCTATAGGCCAGGGCAAAAGGCCCTTGTTTTGTTCAAAGGCTCCGGTTAGGCGCGCTTCGGTGGCTGTGAGGTCACGTTTGCGCTGGGCCTCCACCTCTAAGCGAATGAGTTCATCAATACGTTTCTGGATTTTCTCTAACTCTTTACGAGATTGGGCAAGGCGCTGCTTGTAGAATCGTTCTTTTTCGCGGAGGGCTTTGAAGAGGTTGCGTTTTTCTTGTCGGCTTTTTTCCAGGGAGGCGGTTTGTTGGGCATAGAGGGCGAGGAGGCGAGCTTTTTCCTCTCGGCTCTGGCGAAGGGCGGCGCTGCGAGCTTGGAGGTGAGCCTGAGTTCGGCGGATGAGGCGCAGCTGCTCCTCCCGAAAGCGCAATATAGCTCGCAGATACAAGAGCCGATGATAAGCCTGTTGAAAGCTCTCCGCCGTAAAGATCCATATCCAGGGGCTAAGCTGGTTTTGCATTTTGTCTATTAGGTAAAGGGTCCAGAGGTAGTTTCGCCAGAGCCTTTGAAGGTCGCGATGAAGGGCCTGGTAGAGGGTGGAGAGATGGTGGATGTCCTGTTCTAAGAGGGTTAGCTCCTGTTGAATGCTTAGGAGGAGCTTTTCGCGGAGGGCGATTTCTCGGCGCAAGAGGGCCAATTCAGCTAAAGACTTTTGACGGGCTTGGCGGGTCTGAGCTAAGAGATTTTGCGTCTGTTCTAACTCCTGCTGCAAAAGCAGGCGCTGTCGTTCTAACTGTTTGCGTTCGGCGGCATAATTGGGGATTTTTTGCGCCCAGAGATTTATTATTCCTCCTAATAGCAGCCCTAAGAGATGAAGGAGGCTTGTTGTGCGCATCTGGGGCCGCCTCATCGGCCCAAATAAATAAGCAAGGCTGAGATATCGGCAGGGCTGACCCCGCTAATACGGGCTGCTTGCCGAAGGGTGGTGGGGCGGTATTTGGAGAGTTTTTCGCGGGCTTCGTAAGAGAGGCTCTCCAGTCGGAAGTAATCTATGGTCGGGGGCAGAGGAATGTCCTCTAAGCGATGCATTTTTTCCGCCATAAACCGGTCTTTTTGGATGTAGCCGCTGTACTTGACCTCTATTTCTACGGTCTCTATGGTTTCTGGGGAAATGCGATTGAGGAGGTCCGATAGAGCGGGAATGGCTCGAGCCAGGTCGGCGAGCTTGAGCTTAGGACGAAGGAGAAGGGAAGCGATGGGGGTTTTGTGAGTAATAGGAGCCTCTCCATGGGCTTCCAGGAAGCGGCTAATCTCTTCGGGGGCCACTTTGTATTCGTGCAGGAAGGTCCAGAGCCGTTCATATTCTGAGCGGCGTTGGAGGAGCCTTTGGTAACGTTCTTCGGTGGCGAGGCCGTGACGGTAGGCTTTTTCGGTGAGGCGCAGGTCGGCATTGTCTTGGCGCAAGGATAGCCGATACTCAGCCCGAGAGGTGAAGAGGCGGTAAGGCTCATCCACTCCTTTCGTGACGAGGTCGTCTATAAGAACGCCGATATAGGCTTCTTCTCGGGAGAGGGTAAAGGGAGGTAGACCTAAGACTTTGGAGGCGGCATTGATGCCCGCTATGATACCCTGAGCGGCGGCCTCTTCGTAGCCGGTGGTGCCATTAATTTGGCCTGCCAAAAAGAGGTTAGCTACGAGCTTAGTTTCTAAGGTGGGATAGAGCTGATAGGGCTGGACGAAGTCATATTCAATGGCGTAGCCGGGGCGGAACATGCGCGCTTTTTCTAAGCCGGGGATGTGGCGCAAGGCTTCGGCTTGGATATGTTCGGGCAGGGAGGAGGAGAAGCCGTTGAGGTAAACCTCTATGGTATTCCGGCCCTCAGGCTCGAGGAAGAGCTGATGCCGTTCTCGCTCGGAGAATCGGACGATTTTGTCTTCTATGGAGGGGCAGTAGCGGGGACCGATGCCCTGGATGCGTCCTGTGAAGAGAGGGGACTCGTTAAAGCCGCGGGCGAGGATTTCGTGGACTTTGGGATTGGTGTAGGTGATCCAGCAGGGGAGTTGATTTTGGAGGGGAGGGGTAGGGAGATAGGAAAAGCGGCCCGGGGGTTCGTCACCGGGTTGGATTTCCAGCCGGCTGTAGTCGATGGTTCGGCCATCAAGGCGAGGGGGGGTACCTGTTTTCATGCGGCCGGTTTCAAAGCCCAACTCACGCAGCTGCTCGGTAAGGCCATAGCTGGCGGGCTCTCCAATACGGCCCCCGCTCATCTGTTTGAGGCCAATGTGGATGACGCCCCCTAAAAAGGTGCCGGTGGTAAGAATGACCGTATGGCTGGTGAAGGTTTTACCTGAGCGGCAGACCACACCCTCTACACGCCGCTTGTCGGAAGAGAGGAGGAGAGCTACCACGCTATCTTGCCAAAAGTGCAGGGAGGGGATCTGTTCTAAGTGCCAGCGCCACCGAGCCGCAAAGAGCGCTCGATCATTCTGAGCGCGAGGGCTCCAGAGAGCAGGACCCTTAGAGCGATTGAGCATGCGAAACTGGATCATGCTCTCATCGGTAACGATCCCCGAGAGGCCGCCCAAGGCATCTATTTCGCGTACGAGCTGGCCTTTGGCGATGCCTCCCATGGCAGGATTGCAGGACATTTGGCCGATCTTCGTCATGTCCATGGTGATGAGGAGGACGCGACAACCCATGCGAGCGGCAGCAGCCGCCGCTTCATTGCCGGCATGCCCAGCGCCTACGACAATCACATCATACTCGGGGTGTTTCATGGGTGAAATAATTTAACGTCTTCCACAAGCTCAGACAACGCTCTTCGGCGAAGCGCATGCGCAGACGGTTTTCGGGCGTGTCGTCCCGAAAACCTAAGAGGTGTAGGAGTGCATGTACCAAAACCCTGCGCAGCTCCTCCCCATAAGGAAGGCGATAGGTCCGCGCCGAAGTTTTCACAAAAGCAGGGCAAATGAATATTTCTGCCAGGAGTGGGGCATCCGAGGCCTCCCGATAATCTAAGGTAAGCACATCCGTCGGGGAGGGATCGCCCAAGAGCGTTTCATGAAGGGTCTGCATCTCTGAAGTAGAGACGAAAGTATAGGCGAGGTGCGCTATTTCGCCCCGCCCTTCCGCTGCTAAGCTCATTTTGAGCCAGGCCTTGTAACGGCTCGCTGGACGCAGACGCCACGAACCTATATCTGGTCGGTAATGAAAAGTTATACGACCACCCGAAACTTGAGCTCCACACATCGGCCGCCCTTCTGATAGGTTACCTCATCCGCAAAGGCCCGCATGAGAAAGATACCACGCCCAGACTCCGATAAGAGCCGCTCTTCGCTGGTAGGATCAGGAATAGTATCGGGGTCAAACCCTTCCCCCTCATCTTCAACTACCACACGGAGCCAGGGCGTTTGAGCTGGACGCTCCAGGAGAAGTCGAACCTTTTTAGAGGCATTCTGCTTATTGCCGTGGAGGATGGCGTTACTAACGGCTTCGGTGATAGCGACTAAGATGCCACTCTGTAAGTCTTCCGGTACGCCCCATGCTCCTAATAGCTCTGTGATGAGCGGATCCA
>JAVVHK010000099.1:0-6084 GCA_032249525.1 Bacteroidota bacterium
AAGTTTATTACAATCGGCTTTATACCCTCTTACAGCGAGAAGGGGATTTACCTAAGCAGATTCAGGAGCTGGAGTACCAGGTGCAGGCGCTCCGCAAGCAAATCTCTGACCGAAAGACAGAACTCCGACACATGGAAAATGAAATCGCTCAGCTCCATGTAAGTAACGACACGCTCCAAGACCATATTCAGAAGCTGGAAAAGACGCTCTTACAGCTGCGGTCCGATGAACATGTATTTCGTATTGAGACGGAGATCAAAGAAGCAAGGCTCACAATAGAAAAAAATAGGCGAGACATTCGTATTCTTTCGCAGAAAGTAGAGGTTTTGCGAAAGGAGGTAGCGGATTTGGAAGAAAAATTAAATGAAATGGAAGCTCGACAAGCGGAGAAACAGGCCCAACTGGATGCGATTAAGGCGCAGACGGCGGAGCAGCGGGCAACCGTTGAGATGCAGATTCGTCAGTTAGAGAATGAGCTGGCAACCAGAGACCCGCGACTGTATAAGCTTTTTGAGCGGCGCATTCGCGTTCTGCGAGAGGAAAAAGCGCTAGTTCCGGTTGTAGAGGTCACTACCGATAAGAATGAAAAGCGGGTAGCCTGTGGAGGGTGTTTTACGCTTTTGCCGCGACAGCTGGAATGGGAGATTGGTAACCGCAATGCCCTGTATTTATGTGAGAGCTGTGGTCGTTTCTTAGTAGATGCGGGGCTTTTTGAGGAGATGGCTGCTCGGCTGCCTTAGTTTGTTGTGGGGACAGCGCCCTGGGTTTTTCTATGCTTTGTGGGATTTAGACTTTGAGGCGGCGGAGCGAGAAGCCCTCTTAGAGTGGAATGCCTCCTATCAGAGCTGGGATCAACATCGGATTGCCTTTTTTCGGGCGATGTTTCCTATCAGTCGTGCAGAAAGGGAGGCATTTTGGGCGCATACGCGGCTGACAGAACGGCTTTTTGAACGACAGATTGCCCCTGCGTTGCCTGAGCTAACCGCCGATGTGTATTTGCAACGAGCTATTATCCACGTCCTTCAAAGGGAGTGGGTGGCGGCGGCCCTAAGTGCCTGGAAGAGCTGGAGCCTTCTGCGTAAAGGGCTTTCCCGCGACCCTTTGACCGCTCAGCTCAAGGGTTTATGGCAAATGGTTTTTGCATCCTTGCCGCCTCCTTACGACCGGTTCTTGCCCACCCTGCCCCAAGGGCATTACGAGGAAGCTTGCCATCTCCTACGCCAAGCCGCCGACCCCCAATCCTACACCGCCATAGAGTCTGCCCTCCTGTATCTCTCCGTCCTCAAAAACTTTGATACCACCGCCGTCTCATGGGCCGATACTTGTCAACGTCGTCTTTTTTCAGAGAAGCCCCCTCCCTATCTATGGCAGTTTGCGCTGGCGCTTTTAGCCTGGGAAGAGGGTAGGATCGGGCAGGCTGAGACGCTTCTTATTGGACTTACCGAACGTTCGCAGATTCAGCGCTTCCCCTATCCCCTCTACTGGCTGGGTAAGCTCTATGCTTTTCGGGGAGAGTGGGACCAGGCAGAAAAGGTCTGGCAGCGCTTCGTTATTTTGCAGGGGGAACCGCATGGCTTAGCGGCGCAATACGGGTGGCGCGGCTTCAAAGCCTGGCTACAGGGTGATACCAGTTTAGCTCAGCGCTACTGGAGCCAAACCCTGACCTACGAACCCCTCTGGGATGAAGACCTCTGGCTCCAAAACTTAGCCCGCCAATGGCTCAAAACACCACCCTCGCCCACCGAAATTACTCTCTGGCAAGCCCGCCACGCCATAGAAGTAGCTCAGTATGCCCGAGCCAAAGCCCTTTTAGAACCCCTCCGCGAAAACCTCTCCTCCCTCCAAAGCCATGAAAAAGCCCAGCTCTATTACCTCTACGGCCGACTCTACGATAAAATGGGAAACCCAGACGGAGCCAAGTTCGCCTACTACCAAGCTACTCGTCAAGTAACCACCCCAAATACATCGGTTCGCGCCTATGCCGCCTATTATTTGGCTAAGCTATACGAGCGGGAAAAAGACTGGCACAATGCGCGTCTATATTACACCGAGGCGCAAACCATCGCCCGGGAAATAGGTCGTCCAGCTATCCTGCAAAAAGCCCGAGCCGGCTACTGGCGCATCCAAAATAAACGTTATCCCGTGCCCTCCGAGAAAGAGCTCAAACTTCGTTGAGGGAAATTTTGTTTCTTTGTAACCATGTTTGAAAAGCCCGTGCGTCAGTGGCTACCCCCTCAGTTTCGCATAGAGGGCTGGAGCAGCGTAGCACCCTATGTGGAGGCCCTCATAACCGCTGAATGGCGAAGCTTTTCCGACTTTCACCGCTGGCTTCAAAGACTCAACGAGTTAGAAGCCGTTATTAGCGAAGAAGCAGCCTGGAACTTCATTCGCTTCACGCAAAATACGCAAGATGAAGCGAGTAAGTTAGCCTATGAGCGATATATCACGGAGGTGCAGCCGCGCCTTTCGGAGGCCCGGTACCAGCTCTATAAGCGCTACTGGGAATCCCCCTGGCGCTCCCTCCTCCCAGAAGAGGAGTTTCTCAACTTCAACCGCACCGTTCAGAACTTCCTTTCTCTTTACAATCCGGAAAATATCGCTTTAGAGACGAAAGCCGAGCTTTTAGCTAAGGAGTATAATGAGATTGTGGGGGGAATGACCGTAGAGGTGGATGGGCAGGTTTTCACGCTGCCGCAAGCGAGTTTATTTTTGGAGTCGCAGGATCGGGAGCGGCGGAAAGAGGTATGGGAGAAGATTCAAGCGGTGCGCGCGGCTCACCAAGCCCGATTAGACGAGATCCTGTCGGAGCTGGTGGCTATCCGCACGCAGATTGCCCAAAATGCGGGATTTGATAACTACTACGACTATCGGTTTCGTCAGCTGGGGCGGTTTGACTGGAGCGTAGATTTATGCCATGAGTTTCATCGTGTGGTGGAAAAGGTGGTGCGGCGTCTGTACAGGCGATTGCTTTTGTATCGGCAACGCCGATTGGGACTGGAGACTCTGTATCCATGGGACTTACAGGTGGATGTGTGCGATGGGACCGGCGCCCTCAGGCCCTTCCAGACTGAAAGCGAACTCATAGAGAAAAGCTTAGAGCTTTTTGACCGACTACATCCTAAGATAGGCGCCCAAATGCGCTACCTGCGGGAGATTGGACACTTAGACCTTTTCTCCCGGCCCGGGAAAGCGCCCGGCGGCTACAACTACACCCTCCAAGAAAGCGGACTGCCCTTCATCTTCATGAATGCAGCCGGCTCACATAGCGACTTGGTAACCCTTATTCACGAGGCGGGACATGCCGTACATACCTTTCAGTCTCGCCATATTCCCTATGTGCTTTTACGCGATTACCCCTCAGAGGTAGCGGAGCTGGCTTCCATGGGATTGGAGCTAATGGCCATGTATCACCTGGAAGTATTCTACCCCTCTTTGCGAGACCAGGGCCGAGCGTGGTTCCAGCAAGTTTCCCGCATAATCACCATCTTGCCCTGGATCGCCACCGTGGATGCCTTCCAAGAATGGATGTACAAAAATCCTCATCACACCCCCGAAGAGCGACGATCCGCATGGGTAAAGATTTATCGGCGCTTTCATGGAGAAGATGTCGCTTGGCCAGAAGGGACCTTGGAGATTTTATGGCAACGGCAGCTCCACATTTTTGATTATCCGCTCTACTACATTGAATACGGCATTGCGCAGATAGGGGCCTTACAGCTGTGGTACAACTACGACCGCCATCCCCGAGAGACCTTGGAGCGCTACCTCTACGCGCTTTCGCTGGGCTATACGAGACGAGTGCCCGAAATATACGAGGCAGCCGGCGTACGATTCTGGTTTGATATGCCTCTTCTGGAGGAACTTTTCCGGTTTATCATCAGTAAGCTCAAGAAAGTCCGCACTTGGATAACCAGTGATGCGGTGGTTTGACAGCCCTCGCCTAACTGGGTAGGATAAGCGCCCAGCCTGCAACTATTATTTCTGTAGAGTGTGGGCAGTATGCATTGATGATGCCCATGGGGTTTATCTAAGCACAGGTATTAGGATAGACGCACAGACCGCAGCCTGTATCTTTGCAGAATGTGGGGAATTGGCTTGGTGATGCCTGTGGGGTTTCTCTGGGCGCAGATATGTGGGACTGCCCTTTTGCAGCCCACAGCGCCCCTTACCCCCGTACATAGCTTCTCTTCTCGGACAAATCAGGCCTCTTGCGCCCGGCCCCGCTACACCATACCTCTGGTGTTTCATGTTATTCACAGTGGAGGAAGCGATAGTCTCCCCCTAACGGTGATTGAGGACCAGATGCAGCGGCTCTTTGAAGATTTTCTGGCATTACCGCAAACCCTGGGGTATACCCCCTGGGGGGCAGATACCGAGATTTCCTTTGAGCTGGCGACGAAGGACCCCCAAGGGCTTCCCACCACAGGGGTAGTATACTGGCGCTACGATCAGCCGCCCCTGAGCTGGAGCCAACCCAGCTTGTGTATCTACGACGAATACGCAATGAAACAAGCGACGGGCTGGCCCCGCGACCGCTATCTGAATGTGTGGGTCGTCCCTGCTATTTGCGGCTTTTCTGGGGATTGTAGCGATTGTAGTGGAGTGGCCGGGTATGCCTATTACCCTGATATTGGGGACCCTGTTTTGTATGGTAGTGTCGTAGAGGCGGCATTTATTGGGGGTCGTCTCACGGGGCGCGGAGGGCGTACCCTCGTACATGAGCTCGGCCATAACTTAGGCTTAGCGCATCCTTTTGAGGGGGGGTGTGGGACTAGTGATTGCCTTTTGAGCGGCGACCTAGTTTGCGATACCCCTCCCACCGCTCAGGAAAACTTCTCCTTGCGCCGCCAAAATACCTGCACCACCGACCACCCCGACCGCCCCGATAATCCCACCAACTACATGGACTACGTAGATGATGCGGCTATGACCCACTTCACCCTCGGCCAGGTAGAAAGAGCCCATGCCTTCATAGAGGACCCCACTTCTCGCTTGTACCCGGTTGCCGACGTAGCTAATCAGCCTCTCACAGGAGTAGGCCCCTATGGCCCTGTACGAGTATATTTCTGGTCGCCTTCCCGACGAGTCCTTACCACTACTCCGGTAAAGTTTTACAGTCAAGCGCAAGGAGCTCCTACGACTTACACTTGGGACTTTGGGGGCGGGCAAAGCTCCGATCCTACGGAGCCTTGCCCCACAGCGACCTTTCCCGCACCCGGCTCATACAGCATTACTCTCATTGCGGCGAATACCACTGGACACGCAGATACCCTGGTGCGAACCTCCTATATCACCGTGGAAGACTCCGTTTGGCCCCTCCCCTATCAGGTGGACTTTGAGGGGAGCTTCCCCCCACCAGGAATCACCATAGAGAATCCCGATGGCCGGCGCACCTGGGAGCGCTGGGCAGGATGGGGAGGCAAACCCGGCGGAGCCTTTGCCGCCTCCCTCCAGAGCGCACGCTTCCCAGCCTTCACTTATGGCTTCTACGGCGAAAAAGACTACCTCCTCACCCCAGCACTAGACTTTCGGGTAGATAGTAGTGAGGACATTCGGCTTTCCTTTGCCCGCTGGTATGCCCCCCTCGATTGGGGAAGCAGCGCTTCGGCGCCCCTGCTCTATACAGATACCTTACGGATATGGGCTTCTCGGGATGGAGGCGGAACCTGGGAGCTGGTCTATGAAAAAGGCGGGCTGGACCTCTCTACCCTTCCTACGGGGGCAATTGTGGTACGGGGAAGCCTCTCTTCCTCGTTGAGCCTACCCGATAGTGCTACTTGGAAGCGGGATACGGTGCGGCTCTCCGCCTTTCGGGGCATACGGGGCGTCCGTCTCCGCATAGAAGGCCAAACCGGCTGGGGCAATAACATCTACATAGACGACCTTATCGTGGAACGTTATACCCCTCCACCCGATACCATAGACACCGCCAATGCGCTTCCTCAGGCTCAGGCCCCCCGACTCAACGCTTACCTCTATGGAAGTACTTTATGGGTCTTTTCCTCAGAGCCGCAAAAGGTAGGACTGGAAATATACGACATGCAGGGGCACCTCATAGAGCATAAAACCCTCTGGGTGGGAAAA
>JAVVHK010000100.1:0-6078 GCA_032249525.1 Bacteroidota bacterium
TAAACCTTGCTACGCGCGAGCTACTATATGCGGGGGCTAAACGTCCCCTTGTCTATTATCGGGGTGGAACTCGGTATGAGATTCCTGCTACTCCCCGAGCTATTGCCGATGATCCTTCTTTGGTGGGCAGTATCCACTTTGAGACAGTCCGGCTCAATCCTCAGGTAGGGGATACCTTTTATCTCTTTTCGGATGGATATCAGGACCAGGAAGGTTTTGAGAAGCCTCGCTTAGGGAAGCGTCGGTTTTATGAGATTTTAGACGAAATCCACAAGCTCCCCATGGAAGAACAGGCAAACCTCCTTCGGCAGAAACTTCTGGAGTGGAAAGGCAGTGCTGAGCAAACGGATGATATTCTGGTGATTGGCTTTCGCTGGACAATATCGTCTGGGGGCGAGCACTAAAGCATCTAATCCCGTGCTTTGGAGGGGGCTTCTAAGTGATTGGTACTTACCTGCTTTACCAGAAAACTGGAAAGATAGGCCTCTGCGGGATCAAGTGTTATGGCGCCGCGGTCTCCACGAGGAAGATGTCCAGAGACGCTATTTTCAGGGTCAGCTAAGTGACCTGGCTTCCCCTATGGACCTGCCTGATATGGAGAAAGCGGTCGCTCTATTAGCGGAGGCTATCCGGGAGAAAGCGCTGGTCTTCATTGCGGGGGACTACGATGTGGATGGGGTTAGCAGTGCGGCGCTCTTGGGGCGGTTTTTAGGGCGATGGGGGGTGCCTTATCATATTCGGCTGCCCACGCGAGAAGAGGGCTACGGCCTCTCGCCAAAAATCATTCAAGAAGCTATTAGCCAGCGGCCCGGGCTCTTCATCAGTGTAGATTGTGGAACAAAAAACCCCCGGGAAATAGCCCAACTCAAAGCCGCGGGCATTCCAACCATCATTTGTGATCATCATGTCGTTCCTGAAAACCCCGAGACCTGGCCCCCTGCAGATGCCTTCATTAATCCCCACCGACCCGATGCTTCGGGTGCCTATCGGGAGCTTTCGGCAGCAGGTGTCGTCTTCCAACTCCTTCACGCTTACCTCCTGTCCGAAGAAGGTGGCAACCTCACTCCTTTAGAAGAAACCATAGACATCGTAGGCGTAGCGACCTTGGCTGATGTTATGCCCCTCTCCGGGGAAAATCGCCTGCTCTCCCGCTTAGCCCTGCAAAAGCTGCAAGATGAACCTATCTTGGGTTATCAGACGCTCTTACAAGCCCTCTCCCTTACAAAATGCCGAATAGAATCCCGCGATATCGTATTTAGAATAGTTCCTCGCCTCAACGCTGTGGGGCGGCTTTATAGGCCTGAGCCTGCTTTGCGGCTTCTTTTGACTGCGGATCCGGCTGAAGCCCAGGCCATAGTCAAACAGCTAGAGCAATACAATCGGGAGCGACAAGACCTTCAGGATAAGGCTATGGGGGAAGCTATCCATATGCTTCGGGCTCGGTATGGGGCTGACCCCCGTTTATGGCCGAAAGCGCTTGTGGTGGCAAACCCTACTTGGCACAAAGGCGTGATTGGGCTGGTGGCGGCCCAGCTTACCGAGCTCTATGAGCGGCCTTCGGCGGTACTTACCCAAAGCGCCCAACCAGGCATATGGGTAGGCTCCGCCCGCAGTGTAGAGGGCGTTCCCCTTCACGAGATTATAGAGGGGTGGTGCCGCCCGTACCTGCTTAAAGGCGGGGGCCACGCCATGGCCGCAGGATTTAGCGTACAGGATAAATACCTAAGAGAGTTTGGAAAGGCCTTTATAGCCGGCGTGTCTCATTATCTAGCGCAGAGAGAGCGTAAAGTTTCCCTTTTAGATGGGGATATTCTGGCTGGGCAGGTAATAAAAGAGGAGTTAGATAGGTTGACCTCGGATTTTGAGCCTGTAGGTCCTGCCAATCCGGCTCCGCGGTATCTTTTGCGCTCTGTTCGGGTTACTTCTCAGGATGGGCGCACACTCATGATTTATGCGGCGGATGGTCAATCCAACGGGGCATTTGAGGGGCGGGTTACGTTTTCTTCTTACCGGTGGTCAGAGGACTGGCCTAAGCTGATGCGACAGCAGGAGGGATTAGTGGTAACGCCCTTTCGGTCACAAGCAGGAAGACCTATCCAGCTCAAAGTGCGAGATGTGATCATGGGTTCCCAATCCGCAAACCAATGATTAGGATATCGTCCGTCTGGCGTGTAGTGCCCATCCACCGGGCGAGTTCGGCTTCAATTAGGAGGCGCTGCTGGTGAGCTGGATGAGGCGCGATGGACTCTAAGAGCTCTAACAAGCGGCGATGCTGATAACGCTTGTTGTCTGGCGAAAGCTGGTCGCTATACCCGTCGGAAAAGAGATACACCATATCCCCGGGGCTCACCTCTAAGGTGTGGAGGGTGAACTCCGGTGCCTCGCCCTCCCAAGGGCTGCCAATCGTGATCCGATCACCAGAAATCTCCTGGCCTTTACCGGCATGCACCCAAAAGAGGGGCCGACGAGCCCCCGCAAAGAGAAGCCGGTGCCGCTTGACATCTACCTGAATAAGAGCTATTTCCATTCCTTCTTGGAAACGCTGGTACTGGGCATCCTCATGGTGGAGCGCAGCCCGCATCCGCAAGTTAAGGAGATACAAAATCTCGGAGGGTTTGAAGACGCCTTCCAGTTCTACAATCTGTTTGAGAAGCGTATTGGCAATGATAGTCATGAAGGCGCCCGGGATCCCATGACCTGTGCAATCCCCTGCCGCTACAATAACCTTGCTAAGGCGGTGGGCAAACCAGTAAAAGTCCCCCCCTACGATTTCCCTCGGCTGATAAAAGAGGAAGCTATCGGGGAAAAACTGAAAGATTTCGTTCCATGGCGGGAAGATAGCCCGCTGAACGCGCTGTGCATAGCGGAGACTGGCCATAATGTCTTCGTTTTGCTGCTGGAGGAGCTGAGCTTGTTTTTCTAAGGCTTCCTTTTGGCGGAAGACTTCTTCGGTGCGTTTCTGGACGAGAGTTTCCATGTGATTGTAGAGCTGGGCATTTTGTAGGGCGATGGCGGCAGGGGCTGTAAAGAGTTTGAGGAACTCAATTTCCGAGGGGAGGAGGGAGATAGGCTGGGAAGTATGCTTGAGATAGAGGAGGCCGATGAGGCGCCCTTGATAAATCAAGGGTAAAGCAATCACCATGCGTAGGGGGAGCCGAAGGAGGTCGGGGTGCCGACCCCAAAAGGAATCTGCCTGCACATCCGCAACGATGATATTCTCTTTAGCCTGAATGCTATGCTGAATAAGGGGCCAAAAGAGCCCTTCTACAGTTTGGGCTGGCACGTTCTGGAGGGGGGGCGCCTCATACATGTCCGCTCGCACTTGGCACACCAGCCGCAGCTCCTCAGGCCTCTCTGAATCAGGTAAAAGCAACGCCGCCTCCTCAGCATAACTATTTTCTAAAGCAATGCGCAAGACCTTGAAGATGAGCTTATCCAGCCGCATTTCCCCAATAAGCGAGAGGGAGACCCGATGTAGCTCTAATAGGAGGCGATTTTGGCTCTCCTGCTGCTGACGACGTTGCCACTCCTGCCCTAAGTAGGCCATCAGGGTTTTATCTGGCCCTTCTGCAGACAACCCCACCGGGAGAATCGGGAAAGGAGGCGGCGTAAAAGGCGTTTCCGGCGGAATAAGCGCCACCAAAATCGCCCGGGGGAAAAGCTGGTGGGCCTTAGCTAAGTAAGCTTGGGCTTCCGGCCACTCCCCTATGACCACCTCCGCCTGCTTGCCCGCAAGGGGAAGCCCCTCTAAATACCTTAGCGCCGTCGGAAGCTTTTCTTGAAATATCCATTCCCCCCTCTCCCCCAAGCTCTCCTCTAACTGCGCCTCCACAACCCTCCGCACCTCAGCAGAGGGCAAGTACCCAATGATAGTCAGCATCTGGTTTGTCAAATATAGGCAAAAAAGCGCCGGGCACGGCAGTGAAAACCTGTGGAAAAGTTTTTGTATTTTTGCTACATGAAGGCGAGACTCTTATGGTTGGATGATGAGATAGAGCATCTGGAGCCGCATGTGCAGTACCTTAGGCAGAAGGGCTTCTCGGTAGAGACTTTTACCCATCCCCAGGAGGCTCTGGCTTACATTCAGTCCCATCCGGTGGATCTGGCTTTTGTAGATGAGCATTTGCCGGGGATGTCCGGGCTGGAATGGGTTCGGCAGGTGCGGCGGCGCTATCCCTATCTCCCCATCGTGATGGTTACTCAAGATGAAGCCGAGCGTCTCGCCGAAGATGCCGTAGGCGCAGAAGTCTCCGACTTTCTCATTAAGCCCGTCAAGATACAGCAGCTGTATTCGGTATGTTTGCGTTTAGTGCAGGCCGAGGGCATCAAAGGCCAGCAGCTCATAGAGGAATATCATCGCGCTTTTGCGATGATAGCCCGAAAACTCATGGGCCCCTTAGACCATGAGGAGTGGATAGACCTCTATAAGGAGCTTGTGCACTGGGACCTCAAAATAGAGTCTGCTGATTCGGCGGAGCTGCGCGAGACTTTTGAAGCTCAGCGTGCCGAGGCCGAAACGGTCTTTGCTAAGTACTTTACCAGTCGGTACCTGGATTGGGTCAATACTTCGCAAGGCCCTAAGCCCGACTTATCCCCCGATGTGCTCAAAAAGTACTTCCTCCCCCACGTAGGCGAAAAAGGAGGCCCCCTCGTCTTAATGCTCATTGATGGCATGCGCTACGACCAGTGGAAAGTCTTAGAAGCCCTTCTCGCCCCCTACTACAATATCGCCGAAGAGCATCTCTTCTACTCTATTCTGCCCACAGCTACCCAATACGCCCGCAATAGCCTCTTCGCAGGACTCTACCCTCTTGAAATTGCTAACCGCTTCCCCCGCTACTGGGCCGACGACGACGAAGAAGGCGGAAAAAACCTCTTTGAAGAAGAATTCTTCAACGACTTCCTCCTGCGCCACAAGGTCGCTGTAAAAATCGCCTACGTCAAAATCCTCAAAACCGAAGAAGGCCGAGACCTCCTTCACAACCTCCCTAACCTCCTCCGCACCCACGAAATCGTCATCATGATCTTCAACTTCTTAGACCTGATGGCCCATACCCGGGTGCAAATGAATATTCTCAAAGAATTGGCTGCCAACGATGTGGCCCTAAGGTCGGTAACGAGGGCCTGGCTCCAAAACTCCACTTTCTTTGAAGTGCTCAAACAGCTACCCAACTATACCTCTTGGGTATTCGTAACTACCGATCACGGTATTGTGCAGGTGCGCAGACCCGTACGAGTATTAGGCGATCGGGAGACGACCACCAACCTCCGCTACAAACAAGGCCGCAACCTCAACTACGACAAAGACGCCAGAGGCCTCTTCCATATCCGCAAACCCGAAGAAGCCAAACTACCCCGTGCCAGCGCCAGCGCCACCTATCTCTTTGCATGCGAAGACAATTTCCTGGTCTACCCGACCAACTACAACGAATATGTGCGTCTCTACCGAGACTCCTATCAACATGGGGGGATAAGCCTCGCCGAAATCATTGTTCCTTTTGTGCGCCTGCTCCCTAAGAAATGACCTGGGAAAAAATCTACAGCTTGGAAGAGATAGATGAGCTGGTAGCCGAGCTAAAAACCTGGGGAAAGGGCTTTTCCCGATGGCTTCTACAAGGTCCCATGGGCGCAGGCAAAACTACCCTAGTACATCACTGGATAGGCCCTCAGGTACAAAGCCCCACCTTCACCTACATCAACGCCTACGGAGATGGCCTCTATCACATAGACTTGTATCGGTTTAGAGAGGACGATTATGCGCGCTGGGATGCCGTATATGAAGCTCTGGAAACGGGCACCCTGGTCTTTGTGGAGTGGGCCGAAAAGCTTCCGTGGCCCGTGCCCTACCCTTATGTACAAGTCTGGATAGAAATCCTAAGTCCTACATGCCGCCATTTGCGGGCACAGGTGATAACGGGAGATTATCAATGAGGCGCACCCCCTCTACATAAGCCGCTATCAGTGCTCGCGGATGAGCTGATTGACTTAGGTGCTCAATAGGTTCTAAGGAATGCTCATCCACGACCGCTAAGTACTCCACTTCTACCTCGGGGTAGTTTTCTTTGAGATAACGGAGGG
>JAVVHK010000101.1:0-6054 GCA_032249525.1 Bacteroidota bacterium
TTGGTGGGGTGGTGGGGGTTTTTTGGGGGGGGGCCCCTTTGGGGGCGCCCCGCCGTGGGGGGGGGGCCGGGGGGCGGGGCGCCCCCCGACGGCGGGCGCCCAGCCCCAAAACTCCCGTAGTTCTCCTTTGACCAAATTATGGGGTTTCCAGACCGGCTCCTCGACTTTATATGAGTCCAATCGTCCTGACCGAATCCCTGAGATTTTGGGCCTCAGCCCTCTGACTCTATGAGAGTTCAATCCTCTCTTGACAGCCCTCGCATTTTCCACCCTCCAATCCCCCCACATCCCCGCGCTCCCTACCTTTGGAAAGTGAGGCGGGATGCTTGGGCTTACCTGCTTTCTTTTGCGGTTAGTCGGGGGCAGCCCTTCTTAGAGGCGCTGGGGCTGTCGCTCCTTCTTTCGGTGGAGGAGTTTGGGGTGTGGAGTTGGGCTATGGGGCTATGGGCAGGTGTAGTGGCTCTGACGCATTTCGGCGTGCCTGCGGCTACTTTTCGGTATGCGGCTTTACCGGATGTAGATGGCGCCGCCCTCCTTTGGCAGGCGCTCCGGGAGGCCCGCTATGGCCTTCTGGTGGGTTCACTCGCGCTCATGACCTTAGCTCTGACAGTGCCTGCCCGCGTACGCTATACTACGTTGTTCTTTATCCCTGCACTGTGGAGCCAGCTGGTAGGAGAAGTGCTTCGGAGTTATTTTCGGGGCCGCTATCAGAATCTCCCCTTAGCCCGCTGGCAAATAGCGCACACTTTTCTGGGACTAGTGCTGGTGTGGGGAGGAGCCTGGAAGGGCGCTCTGCCGGGAGCCGCTTGGGCCAAGGCCCTCCAAGGGCTTGCGACCCTCGTCTTAGGTTTTCTCCTTCTCCCTTTGCCCGCCTATCGTAAGTCCCTCGCCTTACCTGGATTTTGGCGCTTTGCCTGGGAGGCCTATGTGGGGAATCTCGCCTTAGAGGCGATTTTCTTTTTGCCGGCCTGGCTCTTAGGGTGGCGTAGCCAAAGTCCGATCCTTTTGGCCTATTGGCGCTGGGCTACCCTCCTCCCCCTCAACCTCCGCCAAGTCGCTGGACAGATCGTGCTTTACTTGTATCCTCGGTGGGTTCAATCCCCTGCTTCTCCCCATCAGCTGTATCGGGTTTATCGGGGGCGTCTTTGGCTGAGGGTGGGGGTTTTCTACATAGGAGCGGCTCTATGGGCCTTAGGCTGGGACTATTTCCCCGGGCCTGAGTACCGTCCGGCCCGCCTACCTTACCTTTTTGCGCTCTTGGTAAGCCTCCTTTGGAGTGTAGAGGCTAACCTCCTTCCCAATCTACTTTCCGCCAAAGGCCATATTCACCACTACCGCTCTGCTTATGTGGTCGGGGCCCTTACAGCCCTTCTGGTGTATCTTTTTGCAGGTCGTAGTGTCTATGGCTATTTACTGGGTTTGGGTTTGGCGGGCCTTATGAGCGCCCTTTACGCTTATTTCCGAGTGCGTCGTCTTTGACGTCCTGCGTCTATCTTTGCACGCAACGCTGCGCCTCAGCTATTTACAGGGGTGGGTGTAGCAGGTCCTGTGAGCGGCCTTTACCCCTATTTCTGAGTGCATCGTCTATAGCCAGCGCCATACACCTATCTTTGCACACAATGCCGCGCATCACGCTCATCTGGCAAGGTCAAACCTACGAAGTAGAAGCCTCTCCGGAGACCCCCCTCTATGAAGTGCTGAAAAGCTTAGGCCTTCCCGCTGCCACGACGATCTTAGCGGCGAAGACCCCTGACGGGATTCATGAATTAGCGGCCCCCGTAAATGGGCATACGCAGTTTAAGCTCCTTTCTTGGGAAGACCCCGAAGGTAAATATGTCTTCTGGCACTCCAGTGCTCATATTTTGGCCGAAGCGCTGGAATTTTTCTGGCCCCACTGCAAGCTCACTATCGGACCCCCCATTGAACAGGGCTTTTACTACGATGTAGACTTTGGCGGTAATGGCCCCTCCCCAGAGGACTTTGAAAAAATAGAAAAGAAGTTTCTGGAGCTTGCTGCGCAGCCGGAGTACTTTCGGCGAAAGGTCGTCTCTCGAGAAGAAGCCCTTGCCTATTATGAGAAACGTCAAAACCCTTACAAGCAGGAAATCATTCGGGAGATTCCTCCTGAGGAGCCTATAACCTTTTATGAGTCGGGGGGGTTTGTGGACCTTTGTCGGGGTCCGCATTTGTGGGATTCGAGTGTGATTAAGGCGGTGAAGGTGCTTTCGCTGGCGGGGGCGTACTGGCGGGGCGATAGCCGCAATCCCCAGCTGACCCGGGTCTATGCCATTAGCTTCCCCTCGCAGGAAGAGCTTTCGGCCTATCTTCATCAGTTGGAAGAGGCAGCTCGGCGCGACCACCGGCTTTTAGGCAAGCAGTTAGATTTGTTTTCTTTTCACGAGGAGGGGCCCGGATTCCCCTTTTGGCATCCTAAGGGCATGCGTCTGCGCCACGCCCTCCAAGAATGGCTCCGACAAAAACTCTACCGCTACGGCTACGAAGAGATCCAAACCCCCATCATCCTCACCCAAAAACTTTGGGAACAGTCCGGCCACTACGAAAACTACCGCCAAAACATGTACTTTACGCAGATTGACGAGGCGCCCTACGCGATCAAACCCATGAACTGCCCCGGTAGCACCATCGTTTACCGCACGCATCTCCGCTCTTATCGGGATTTGCCGCTGCGGCTCTTTGAGTATGGGCTAGTCCATCGCCACGAGCTTTCGGGGGTATTGACCGGGCTATTTCGGGTGCGGGCTTTCACCCAGGACGATGCCCATATTTACTGCACGCCCGAGCAGATTCAGCCTGAAATCCAAACCCTCCTCCGCTTAGTGGATGAAGTCTATTCAGCCTTTGGCTTCACGGAGCGGGAAATCTACCTTTCCACCCGGCCCGAAAACTACATCGGCTCCTTAGAACTTTGGAACGAAGCCGAGGCTGCTCTTGAAAAGGCCCTCCAAGCCGCTGGCCTTCCGTATCAGATCAATCCCGGCGAGGGCGCCTTCTACGGCCCTAAAATAGACATTATCGTTCGGGATAGCCTGCGTCGCCGCTGGCAGTTGGGGACTATTCAACTGGACTTCTCCATGCCGCGTCGCTTTGGCCTTACCTACATCGGCCCCGATAATCAACCCCACACGCCCGTTATGATTCATCGGGCCATCCTGGGATCTTTTGAACGTTTCATCGGCATCCTCCTTGAACATACCGCCGGCGAGCTCCCCCTCTGGCTTGCCCCCACCCAAGTCAAAATCCTCCCCATCAGCGATAAATTTCTCTCCTACGCCGAATCCGTCTATGAAAAAGCCTACCAAGCCGGCCTGCGTGTAGAATTAGACCGCTCCAACGAAAAACTCAACAAAAAAATCCTTCTGGCGGAGCAAGCCAAAATACCCCTTATCTGGATTGTCGGTGCTAAGGAAGCGGAGAATCAAACGGTTTCCATTCGGGATCGGCGGGAGCGCACGCAACGTAGCGATATTCCGGTGAATCAGGCAATTCAGGAGGCCCTTTCTGCCGCTGCCCCCCCTAACTAACCCCTCCCGCCGGCTTATGGGCTCCTCCCCTGATTACAGCGCAAAGCGCTGTTTTCTCCACCCCCTTTTAGTCTGGGGAGCTTGGCTATCTCCTCTTTTGCTTGCTCAAGAGATGCCAGACAGCATCTGGGGTCTGGTGGGGAGCGACACGATTTCGCTAACGGTGCATGAAGGCTTTCCGGGAGGGTGGAGCATCCGACTCTTCTACAAAATGCCCCCTTGGCAGGAAGTGAGCCGAGAAACGCTCCACATAGATACCACGCCTCGCCTTATCCAATGGACCCAATACTGCCAGTCTCCCTTTGAGAAGCCCTGTCGCCGAGTTACAGGTACTTACCTGGAGGGGAGGTTCTACTACACGGTGTATCGGTATCAGGAGCCGATCTTCACGCCGCTTCAGCGCTTGTATGTCTGGGGGGGCTTATCCCCGGCCACGGATAATCTGCTTTTTAGTGTGGCGGCGCAGGTGATCTGGTCGGCAGACCCGGATACCCTTCATCCCGTTTGGCCTTTCCCGCGCTTTTGGAGACGTTCTCACTGGCCCGACAGCACCCTCACGGAAACCTTTGACTCCACCTATCAGGTCTTCATAGAGACTGCCGCCCTCAAACGAGCCCCCGCTACGCCTTCCTGCGATTCTACCCGCCTTTATGAGGGAGCTATTCTCTTTCCTGTGGGAGTAGGAGAAGGCGTCCTCTGCTTTCCCGACGGGGAGAGGCTCTCCCTTGCCCGCGACTCCCTTTGTGATAGTACCTCCTGTTGGATCACTCAACGTACCCTCGCTTATGTCGGCGGCCTGCCTATCGGAGATACCCTTCGCCTTACTCAGCGCACCCGCTTGGGTCAGACTCTGGCATCTCAACAGCTCCTCATCCGCTATCAGTACGACTCAAACGGGCGTCTGAGAGAGATTATCACCCCCACTCGCCGATACCGTCTCTCCTACAGCGGAAAAATCCTCGCCCTTAGCTATCCTACCTCGGCTCTCCCTTTTGTCCAATACAGTTCCACAGCTCGGTGGGTCTACCTGCAAAATCTCACTCACCCCGCCACGCTTTACCTCTATGATCTTCTGGGAAATCGCCTCTTCACAGTAGAAGCTCCTACGGATGGGCGGTACTTCCTACCTTCTCACCTAACGGGAACTTATCTTCTGCAAGTTGTTAGTGGGCCTTCTTTTTCCTGGCAGAAGCTCATTCTTCTGCCGTGATGAGAAGGCGCTTTCCTTGTAGGCGCCCTCTCTCATCAGCCAAGCGCACATAATACACCCCCGGCCTTAGCCGAATTTCCCACGCTCCCGAAAGGGCCTTTTGCGCTATCTCTTGTCCCAGTGCTGTATAGAGGGTTAGCCAGCCTCTTCCCTTTACCCTCAGACAGGAGCCCCAAACCTCTATCTCAAAAGGCGAATCCGTTACACCCTCCAGAAGGCCAGAAGAGAGCGCATCTCCCCAAATGCGCACGATACGGAATTGCCCGCCATCCTGGTCTTTATTGGCTGGGGACTCTACGCAGCGGGCGAATAGAGTTCCGCTACTGGGATGTCGGAGGGGATAGTCTGCCGTCCGATGAATGTGCCCAGCAAGCCATAGACGTACCTTTGACCGATGCGGATAAAGAAGGTTGACGATTCGCTCATATTCCTGCGGTGAAAAGCTATTGACCCCACTCAGGGGGTTGTCTATGAGGGGGTAATGGCACAAGAAAACCAGGGGATAGGGCTGCGGCTGAGATAGAAGCGTATCTAAGAAGCGGATCGTTCCGCCGGGAAAGTCGTGTAGGTCGGCAGCTGGGCCCACACCCGCCTGTCCAAAAGGCGCAGGCTGACGAGTTACGCCATCTACGGCTACAAACCGCACCCCCCGAAAGTCAAAGTAAAAGTTATGAAAGCGGGAGGGGTGATTTCTTTCGGGGTTCCATACGCTTTGGAGGAGGCTGGGGCCGCTCTGCCAAGCATCCACGAGATTTTGGAATCGGCTGTACATGGAGTTTAGCCACACCACGGCTAAGCTATCCCCGTAGGCCCAGGGCGCCTGATTACTCGCATTGACATAGGGCCAAACATCGTGATTGCCGATGAAGGCGATATAAGGTAGTCCTACGGAGTCCATTATCGCCTGAAAGCGTAAATACTCCGACCTTTCGCCGCTGTCTGTCAGATCGCCTGTTACGGCGATGAATGCGAGTTTGTGAGCGGTCCAGTTTTGCTGGAGGTAGGTGAGGGCTTCTCGTAAGCGACGAACGGCATAGCCCTCCTCATAGCCTGTGAGGGTATCTATGTAGCCAGGCGTCCCGTAATCGCCTTCCCCTTCTCCAATATGCACATCCGTCAGATGTGCGAACGACCAAAGATGCAAAGTATCCCGCTGCGGATCGTCATGTAGGTAGATGTCCCAAAAAAGGACATTTTGGGCGCAGAGAAGGGCTCCTAAAAGCCCAATTAGCCTAACTCCCATGGCCTCAAATATACGATGATTTTCCTACGAACCCCTTACTTGAAGCCGCAAAAGCTGGC
>JAVVHK010000102.1:0-6045 GCA_032249525.1 Bacteroidota bacterium
CTTATGTGCTGATACCTTACAAGATACGCTGGATATTAGTCCCTATTCGGAGGCCAGAGCTACTCTCTACATAGATACCTGTGCGATGCGCGTCCAACTGGTCTCCCAGAGCCTATACACTAATTCAGTCTTGTGGCTCATTAACGGGACCCCTATAGGAAGGACGGATACCATTTGGTGGCAAGCCCCTGCGGCGGGGTCTTATGAGTATGAACTGATTACCAACCCAGACAGGTCTCCTATCTGCCAAGATACATTGCGCGGCCGCTTTGAGATACCCCGGCGTCAAGGTATAGACTCTCTTCTCTATGAAGCTGACCTTTGTGGGGGTTGGGTTCGGTTTAGCATCCCTCTACCAGCGTCGGCGGTCTTTTTCGTTCAAAGCGAAGGCCAGTTTTACCCGCCTGGCACTCTTACTTGGGTAGTCCCCCTCCAAAATCCCTATGAGTATCACATTCTGGTGGGCTATTACGATAGCGAGGGCTGTCCAGATACCCTGCATTATACCCTTTCCAGCGAAGCGGTTCTCCAAAAGTCTCTGTTTATCCCCAATGTTTTCACCCCAAATGGCGATGGAGTGAATGATGTTTTTCGGGTTTTAGGGGCGGAAGGGTGCCTTTTGGAGATGAGCATTTACGATCGGTGGGGGAATTTGCTCTATACGACGCGGACGGCGCCGTTTGTGTGGGATGGGCGGGTAAGGAATGGCGAACTGGCCAATGAGGGGGCCTATGTGTATTTACTACGGTTTTCTAAGTTTCATCGGGCTGGGACGGTAACTCTTATTCGTTAGGGTTTAGGGGCGCGATCTATTTCATAGGTGAGGCCTATGCGGAAGGAGAGGAGCTGGTTATAGGTAGGTTTGCGCTGGGGATGATAAGCTGGGGCATTTTCGGGTGCGAAGCGAAAGGATTTTTCTTCGGCATCGGTAAAGTCGCGCTGGTAGCCGAGCAAAGCTAAGAGCCATACGCCTGAGGCGATCTGACTTTTGACGCCGCCAGCTATGTCCAGGCCCCAATTCCAGCGCCGATATAGCCGCATGAGGATCAGCTGGTCTTCGGGATTCGTACTTTGGGAAAGGTAGTTGAGGGTGTTTTGGATGATTTGGGGGGCGTAGATGCTGCCCGTAGGTATGCTGTCGCCTTGGTAGGTATATTCCGATTGGACCAAGGTAGAGAGGGTGGGGCTAATCTGGACCCAGAGGCCCCAGGTTTTCCACTGGTACTGGACTTGAAGAGGGGTAGAGAAGCGAAGGTAGCTTAGCCGGATGGCAGCGCTGTAGTTTTGGCCATTCAGGCCTGCGCCGTAGTAGTTTTGACCAGCTCCTAAATACCCCACCTCAATCCCGGTCCCCCAATAGGGACTCCACCCCCAAATAAAGAAGCCGCTTAGGCCAGCCCGATAGGTGGGGCGCCAATTCACCAGAGATGCCCCCTCCCGATCCGTGGCATTGCGTAAAGAGGTTTGAGAGAGATGAAGCTGCGCTCCCATGCGTAGGCTCTGCTGAGCCCACCCCAGGAGAAGCCCCCCTCCCAGAAACAAAGCGTACCGCATCATAATGCCAAAGATAAGTGGTTTAATTTGCTGGGTGCGACGGTGGGAAGTTTTGCCGATGGTGCCAGCTCGGCGGGCTATTCAGGGGGCGGAGGCCGTCCTGAAAGCCGACGGCGTCCTTCTTTATCCTACGGATACGACCTACGCCATGGGAGTACGTCTTAGCAGCCGACGCGCCTTTGAGAAACTCTGTCATTTGCGACAAGTTTCCCCCCAAAAGAATCTCTTCTCGGTCTTCTTACCATCGGTGGGGGCTATTGGTTCTTATGCGTTGGGCATTGATACCCCTACTTATCGCCTTCTCAAACGTTTATGGCCCGGTCTCTACACGGTGATTTTACGAGCAGGGCCTGCTATTCCCCGCCATCTCTGGCATCGCTACACGATTGGCTTCCGCGTAACCGACCATCCTATTGTATCGGCCTTGTTAGAAGCTATAGGAGAGCCCATAGTTACTGCCAGCGTCCCTCAGGAAAAACTCCCTACCTACGAGAAACTGGTAGATGGCTTCCTGGATGCGGGCCCCCTTCCTGAGCGCCGAACTACCGTCATAGACCTCTCTGAGGGGTTGGGGAATTTACGCCTTTTACGGGCGGGGGATGGAGATATCAGCGTAATAGACCCCTGGCTGCAAGAAAAGACAAGTAGCGAAACGACTTTACTTTGATTCTTCTTTGGGGGGAGGGTCTGCTGGGCGATTTTTGGCACACTTTTGCAGAAACTCTATGAGAGCTTCGCGACACACACCTAAATCAACCTCTCCATTCTCTCGGATGGTGATGCGGAGATTCTGAAGCTCAGGGGGTAGCCTAAGGGCTCTACGTCTGCGGTGCCGACGGCCTGCCACATGTTATTCAAACAAAAATGAAGGAGCGCTTGACCTAAAAAGAGACTCTCGTCGCTCCTCCGGAGTAAGGCGGTGTCAGGAGTATTTCTGCCTGCCAGCCGTGCCGCTCGCATAAGCTCAGAAGCAGCTGCCGCAATCTCAATTCGCCCTTACCATGGATGACCCGCACACTGGGTAGCTTTTCTCGGTAAGCCCAGTCTAAATAGCGTTCCAGCACCTCCTTCTGGTAGAGGAATATCACCTCGCCACTGGCCGATGCCAGATGGGGGGCCAGCTTTTCAATGTGCAGGTCTATCTCGTCCTTTCGAGGGAAGTCGTAGGAAGAGACGGAGGCTTCTAAGGCTGTTTGGGCTGGGGTGCGCTCTGAGAGGGTTTTGGGATTTTTAGGAGGAGAAAGGGATACCCATTCTATGGGGAAGGTACCGCTCCGAGCAAAGAAGAGCGGGCGCAGGTGGGCTTCGTAAGTCTGGACTTCGGGTAGACGTGCCGAGGGTTCTGAAAGGAGTCCCAACACATATAAGCGCAAACCCCAAGGTGGAGGATAGTTTTGAATGGAAAGCGTTAGGAGCCGATGGAGTCCTGGCGTAAAGACTTCTTGCCACAGGGGGTGCCACGTAGCGGCGCTTCCTGATCGGAGATAAAGGCCTACGAAGGCAGGCGTAGGTGCATCCCGCAGGAGGATACACGTTACTTCGGGATGCCCTGCGGTAAGGTGGAGGTTCAGGCTTACCCCTTCGCGGGAGGGTTGGGTGGCCTGGACATGGGCATATCCCCTGGGCGCAGGTTCCTCCTCCTCAAAGACCAGCTCGGAAAGCGGGACCTCCTGCTCAAACCCATATCGGCGAATGCGAGCTTTTTGGGTCTGGGCGTCAACGGCTAAGACTTCCACCCGTTCGGGCGCCCGTAGAAGCCTCGCCCACCGCATAGCCTAATCCTCGTTTTCCTCCTCAGCATGAGCCTTAGCGTACTCATCTGCCTCCCGGTCTAAAATCAAAAGCGCTGCTTTATTATCGCCAGCGATCTCTAAACGTCGGGTCCAAGTCTGCATGAGATTTTCTTCTTCCCGCTGCTCCGATAGATACCACTGCAAAAACACCTCTAACTCGTACTCCCCTTGGTCCCGCACCTGCTTGAAAAGATTGTAGTACGAGAGCGTAACTTTCTTCTCGTATTCCCACGCCGCTTGAAAGCATGCTAAGGGAGAATCAAACCGCTTGGGCGGAATCTCTATGGGAAGCGGCTCAAACGGAATACCTTTCGCAATGAGGTAGTTGAAGAGCTTTCGGGCATGGGTGCGCTCCTCAGCAGACTGCCGCAAGAAAAACCGCCCAAATCCCAAAAGTTCCTGCTCAAAAAAATAGGCTGCCATCGTCAGGTAGGCATACTCTGCATATAGCTCCCGATTGAGCTGTTCGTTGAGGGCCTTTTGGATTTCCATGGAAACTTTCATAAGGCGTTAGGAATTTGGAGTCGTAGGATGGTCCAGGCCGCTACGCGTCTTTCATTTTGCTGGGCGGGTCTAAAACGAAGCTCCAATAAGGGCCTCACAAAATACTCTGGACCCAGCTTCGGATTAGAACTTTTGAGTAGCTGATAGCGCAGAACCGTCCCCTCCTCACTCACATAAACGCGCAAGAGTAACTCTTCGGGCTTCCGCCCCTGAAACTGGGAAGCTATGAGGAGCTCTACACTGCTTTTATTGAGCGGAACAGGGTCCTCAGAAATAAGTGTAGCGGTATTAGGCGGGGGGACTCCCGTGAGGTCTGTCAGAGTATCCATCCAGGGTTCTTTCTTAGGGGGTGGAAGGCTCTGGGCTTTCTTTTGGATAGAGTCTTTTTTTGCAGGGGTCAGGGGAAGGGCATGTCCAGGGGGCTCCTCCGGCTCTGGCGCATAACTCCTCGCCAGACTCTCCGCCACCTGCGTTGTGATAGAACCATTCTCTGACAAACTACCTTTCCGCTCGCCCTCCATCCCCGAAGAGCCCCGCTGACAAGCTATAAGCCCCAACGTCACACTAAGGCCTACCCAAAGGAGTTTAGTTTGCACATGCCGAGACACCAGCCATGCAAAGGTAAGTAATACCCCCAGAAGTACAGCAAAAAACCACGCCCTTCAACGCTTATGAGTACTTTTAGGCCATGCTTCGGCACATCCTCCTCCTACTTAGCATTACTCAAGCGTTTCCTCCAGATACGCTTTACCTGACCATCGTTGAGGCAGAGGCCCGTTTCCTCCAGAAAAATCTCCTGCTTTATGCCCAGAAGCTCCGCATAGACGCCGAGAGAGCCCTCCTCCTCCAAGCCCGCCTCTGGCCTAATCCCACCCTCAGCATAGACCAAATGGACTTTTTCGCCCCCAGCACTCCCGAATATCGGCCCCTGAGCGAATTTCCACGCTTCTATCAGATAGCGGTCAGTTTCTCTCAGACCCTCCTTACCGCTGGCAAACGCCTGCACAGCATAACCCTGCAAAAAGCCGCCATCCACATCCAAGAAGCCGCTTTCGCAGACCTTCTGCGAAACTTACGTTACAATCTCCATACTCACCTTAGGGCCCTTCAGCGTGATCAGATTCTCCTCACGACCTTAGCTCGCCAAGAAACCCTCCTCACCGACCTCGTGCACCGCTACGAAATCCTGGCCCAGTCCCAAATCGTCCCCGAAGTAGAATACCTCCGCCTCCAAAGCCTCCTCCAAAGCGTGCGCACCACTTTGCGCGAGCAGCGCCTATCCTACGAAGAAACCCAAAATCAGCTCCGACAACTCCTAAACCTACCCATCCAAGACCAGCTCCTATGGATAGACACAGCAGGCTTCTGGCCCGAAAGAGATACCACCATGCCTCCCCTGGATAGCCTCCTAAGTTTGGCTCCTTATCGCCCTGACGTACGCTTAGCCGCCTATCAGCTCGCCTACGACGAAGCCAACCTCCGCCTCCAGAAAGCCTACGCCTATCCCGACCTCAATCTCTTAGCCAGTTACGATCGTCTCGGCGGTTACCGCATAGACCAGATAGGCTTCGGTGTGGGTTTCACGCTGCCTCTTTGGAACCGCAACCAGGGTCAAATCCGAGCCGCCGCTGCCCTCCGCCAAGCCTCCCAAGTCCTCTACGAAAACGCCCTCTCCACCGCCCAGTCCGAAATCCTCACCGCCTGGCGAAACCTCGCTCTCCTCAAAACCCAGTGGAACCAGACCAGCCTTACCCTCCTCTCCACCTACCAAGATGCCGAAACCCGCTACCGCCTCGCCCTCCAAAACCAGCGCGTCAGCTTCCTCGCCTACATAGACTTCTTCCAAAGCTATAAAGAACTCCTCCTCAACCTCACCCAGCTTGCCTACGCCTACCACCAAGCCCAGGCTAAACTCCAACACGCCTCCACCACCCTCCCTACAGACCCCTAAATCCCCTTAACCCCTCCCCTTCACCTTCCCCCACATAAACCCACCGCATAAAGAGTGCGGCCGATGCTCCCCTACCATTTTGTGCCTAACCTATCCCCCTCAGTATGAGGGGGGCTTTGGGCGTAAAAACTTTCTTTTTGGGCGGCGGCCCCGCCCGCCGGCGGGCCCCCCCCCCCACCACGGGCCCCCCCCCCCCCGCGCCCGGGGGGCGCCCCCCCAAAAAACCCAAAAACAACAAAGGAA
>JAVVHK010000103.1:0-6024 GCA_032249525.1 Bacteroidota bacterium
CCGCCGCTGTGAGGGCGCGCCCGCCCGCAGGGCGGGCGCGCCCATCCCCTCTTCATATTAAGAAAGCCTTAGCCTCAAAATGGTATTAGCCGTAAATAGATAATCCCTCCACCGGTGAAGCTTATCATGATTCGTGGGGAACGAACACCAGAATGGACGATTGGAAAAGGTGCTGGGTGGTGTCTGAGAGGTCTCTCTGGAGCAGGGCTCGGTGGGAGGGCTAAAGGTAAATGGAGGGATTGGGTAGAGTTTGCGCTAAGGCTTTTATGAGGGCTTTTTTAGGGCTAATGATGAAGAGCCGCTCTTCGTTGTGGAGGTGGGAGATTTGGCCGACTTTTTGGCCGGCGGGGTTGTAGATGCCGATTTGGGCGCCAACGTAGCGCCGATGGGGATGGCGAAGCACCATCACATAGCCTTTCTCTTGGCACATCTTTACTAACTCTGCCTCTGAGAGGAAGCCTTCATTACTAAAGGAGAGCAGGATCACTTTTGCCCGGGCGCTAAGGAGGAGCTGAGCGAGGGCATGTGGGGCGGTTTTGCGGGAGTTGAAGGGGCTTTTGCGCTCTCGAACGTCCATGCGCTTTTGGGCTATTCCGTAGGTGGGGGGATTGTCAAAGCGCACTAAGGTCTCCCAGATGTGGTAGTTAGCCAAGTAGGAGTGCTGATTGTAGGGGGGGTCTAAATATACCAGGTCGGTGGGGTAGGCTTGGACCGCTTCTTGGGCATCCAGGTGCGCGGCTAACCCCCCACCGGGCACAAGAGGCGGATAAGTCAGGCGAAGCGGCTGATACGCTCGGGGTGCCCATCGTTTGAGATAGGCCATCTGAAGGCCCGTAGTGGAATCCACCTTATCCGCCGCTATCAAAAGGCTCGTCAAAAGGATAGCCCGCAAATTCTCATCGGTGTGAGCTATGTCGTCAATCGCTTTTCGGATGGTTTCTATCCGAGCGGCATTAGAGGGCTGAAAGAAACGAGCTTTTTCAGCGTATTTTTCGGTGAACCAGCCGGGTATGCCGGGGAGGCTATTGAGGTAGTTGAGGAGAGGCTGGACTACGGCAGGAGGGTAATGATGGGCATTGCTTTCTATGAGGGCTTTGGCGAGGGTGTGGGCGTAAGTGGCATAGTCGGAGGCGATGACGTAGAAGCCCGCAGCTTTGAGGGCATGTCCTACCCGAGCGCTGCCAGAAAACGGGTCTAAGATCGTTTGAATCGGTTCGTAGCGATGGATAAGCTGGATAGTGCTGGTGATCCAGGGGAGGAGGGGGCGTTTGGAGCCGAGGTATTTGATCATGGGAGATGGGCTAAGGCTTTTTGGGCTGGGGCGTAATCGGGGTCGTATTGGAGGGCTGTTTTCCAGTGCTGGCGGGCGAGGTCGGGGCGGCCCATCTGGTAGGCGGCTAAGCCGGCATTGTACTGGTACTGAGGTTGGAAGGGCTGGAGGGCTAAGACTTTTTGGAAACGTTTGTAGGCGGCGGCGGGGGAGAGGCGGCCTAACTGAAGTCCTATGAGGGTGGCTCGGGCGAGGGCATCGGGATGCTGAGGCGCTTTTTGTGCGAGGTTTTCCCACCAGGAGAGGGCTTCGGGGAGGCGGCCGGTAGCTTCTAAGAGGTAGCCTTTAAGTTCTAAAAGGAGGAGGGTGGAGTCTTTTTGGAGGGCTTTTTCGCTCCAGGGGAGGGCTTCGGTGGGGCGGTTGGCGAGATAGAGCGCTTGGGCGAGGGCGGCGGGATGGGGATGCCGTTTTAGGATAGCGAGTGCTTGAGAAAGGGCTGACGTTTCACCCCCTTCAGTGTGCCATTTGAGGTAGGCGTAGCCTACAAGAGCGGAGTCGGGATTTTCTTCGGTAGCGCAGAGGAGCCGAGGAGGGCCAGTAAGGGGTTTGGTGCTATTAGGCCGAAATACTCGAATGTAATGGTCCGTGAAGCGCACATGAGGAATATCTATCGTCGTGTCGCGGGGCATGTGGCAGGAGACGCAGCCGCTTTTGGGGTGGGCGGGGTTTTGGCAGCCGGTAGTGTGACAGCTCTGGCACCGCTGATCGTAGGAGGGCATAGGGGTAGTAGGGTGTGGGTGGTGGCACGTGAGGCAGGAGGCTTTACCCACCTGGAAGCACTTGGAGAGTTTGAGCCGCTCTACATGGGAGGCGATCCCGAAAGCCCCTAGGTCTGCCCGTTCCGGCAAGAAGATAGCCGCCCACTGGGCCAACGTATCCCCCGGCACAAAGTGCGGGCGCTTCTCCACCGTGATGCCTTCTAAGTGGCAGCGGCTACAAACATCCATTTGTCTTTCGGTGGGCCATCGGCTCCAATGATAGCTAGGGGTTGAGGGATTTTCTACATGCGCACGGCCCGGGCCATGGCAAGATTCACAACCTAAGGGTCCGCCTACCCGCTCATAGCGGTTATAAGTGTAGGGTACGGCCTGAAACCCACTCGCATGACAGGCCAGGCAGGTAGGCTGTATCTCTCGGCTAAAACGACTGTTATGCCCATCGCTATAACCCGGGGAGAGGTCCCATTGCTTTTTTGCGACATACCAGGTAAGGGGGGCTTCATAGAGGTAGCCATTCCGCCACAAGAGGTAAGAACGGGTTTGATGCCCTGAGCCAATCGTGAAATCTACCCGTTCTCGTCGCAGGTAGAGGGTGTCTCGGCCTTTGATGCGGGCTTCGTAGATGTAGAGGCTATCTCCTTCCCAGCGGGCCCAGTAGAAGAAATCCTTATGGGGATCATAAACGGGTGGGGCGGAGAAGTTTTCTATGCGGGGCAGGTTAGGGGTAACGGGGAGGAGGGAATGGGCTTTCCAGGTCTTTTGGTAGGCGGCGTAGATATCGGCATGGCAGGAGGCGCATACGGCATCGCCTACATAGTCTGAGGGGGAGGAGGCCTTTTTAGGGGCGGATTTTTGGCAGGAGAGGTACAGGGCTAATCCTGTGGGGAAGAGCCAGAATCCCCATCGCACGGAGAGCCATCTGGCGGATTCGAACCGCCGACCTGCTGATTACGAATCAGCCGCTCTACCGCTGAGCTAAGATGGCGATAGGGCAAAAGTAGGGATTTTTGTCAAACGCGCGGCTCCAACCCCCAGACCCCAGCCAAAACCCACCAGCCACCCCCAGCCCAAAAAGAAATGAAAAAGCCCTATGCTTGGGAATGGATTTTCAGGGGCTCCATCTGTAGCCAATTAGGGCCGACTTTGAGCTCCACCTCTATAGGAACTTGACGGGGGAGAGTCAAAGCCTCGCTCATGATTTTAGCGATGGTAGGGGCTATATCGGGAATAAGGTTTGTGGGTATTTCCCAGAGGAGTTCATCGTGGATTTGCAGGAGAAGGTGGGCTTCGGGGGGGAGGGAGGCCGCATGTAGCCTAATCATGGCCAGCTTGATGAGGTCGGCGGCCGTGCCTTGAATAGGCGTATTAATGGCGAGGCGTTCGGCTTCGGCGCGCAGGGTCTTGTTACTAGAGTGGATGTTGGGGATGTAGCGGCGGCGGCCGAGCAGGGTCTCGGCATAACCCGTTTCGCGAACCCGAGCGATTTGCGCTTCAATGTAGCTTTTGATGCCGGGGTAACGGGCAAAGTACTGGTCAATGAGTTTTTGGGCTTCGGTGCGGGAGATGTGGCCGAGCCTTTCGGCCAGACCGTGAGCGGTAATGCCGTAAATGATGCCGAAGTTGACGGTTTTGGCGATGCGGCGCATTTCGGGGGTGATGTCGGGGGTGCCAAAAAGCCGTTGGGCGGTAGCGCTGTGGATGTCCCGGCCCTCTAGGAAGTCTTGGATCATTTGGGGGTCGCCGCTGAGGGCTGCTGCAATGCGCAGTTCTATCTGGGAGTAGTCAGCGGAGAGGAGGGCATACCCAGCCTTAGGGGTGGAGAAGGCTTGGCGCAGGCGTTTGCCACGCTCGGTGTGAATGGGGATGTTTTGGAGGTTGGGGGATTGGGAGCTAAGGCGGCCGGTGGCGGCCACTGCCTGTTGAAATACGGTGTGCACCCGCCCTGTGCGGGGATGAATGCTTTCTATGAGGCTGCTGATGTAGGTGGTGCGGAGCTTGTGGATTTCTCGGTATTGCAGTAAGACTTCGGGGAGGGGGTGCTGGGGAGCCAGCGCTGAGAGGGTTTCTTCGTCGGTGGCGGGCTGCCCTTTGGGTGTCTTGCGCAGAATGGGCAGCCCCAGCTCCGTAAAAAGCACTTGAGCCACCTGCTGAGGGGAATTGAGATTGAAGGGGTGGCCGGCTAACTCGTGGGCCCGCCGAGTGAGGCGCTCTAACTCCTCATCCCACTCTTGCCCCAGCGTTTCCAATACTGCTCTATCTACATAGATGCCTGTCAGTTCCATCTGGGCCAAAACTTGGAGCAGAGGTAGTTCCAAGGACTCGTAGAGGTGCCAGAGGTTTTCTTTTTGGAGGGCGTGGGTCAGGGGCTCTTGCAAACGGAGAGCCAAGTCAGCATCCTGACAGGCGTAAGGCATGAGCCTTTCCAGCGGTACCTGCCGAATATCTTTGGTCCGCAGGCCCTCAAAGAGGTCCTCATAAGCAAAGCGCTTTTTTAGGCCTAAAAATCTTTCGGCGACGGAGGAGAGGTTGTGAGGTCTTTCGGGGTCTAAGAGGTAATCGGCGAGGAGAGTATCAAAGAGGGGGCCTTTAAGATTGAGGCCGTGATGGGCTAAGACGACGAAATCGTATTTGAGGTTGTGGGCGATTTTTAGGGTTGGGCTTTGGGCCCAGGGCTGCAAGGTAGCTCGGAGGGCTGGCCAGTTTTCAGGTGTGATGGGAATGTAGGCGGCTTTTCCGGGGGTGGGCGAAAGAGCCAGGCCGATTAGCTCGGCCCACATAGGATGGGTGCTGGTGGTTTCTACATCCAGGGCCATGGCGGGCGTGCGGGCATAGGTCTCTAAGAAGTTTTGGAGGGCTTCCGGGGACTCTATGAGCTGATAGTCGGATGAGGTGTGGTCGGTAAGGAGGATAGGGGGAGGGGGTGCGTCTGAAGTCCAGAGTTCTCGTAGGCGTTTAGTGACTTGGCGGAGGGCATAGCGCTCTAAGAGCGGCTGGAGCTTTTCCCAGTTGGGTGGGCGAAGAGCGAAGAGGGACGGCACGAAGGGGGCTCCGGGTACCTCGCGCTTCCCTAAGTAGGCCAAAGCATAGGTGGCTTCTGCGAGGGCTTTCCCTTCCGAGAGCCGCTGGGCTATGGCTTTAGGGAGAATAGGAAGATGGCGAAAAATCCCTTCCAAAGAGCCGTATTTGGAGAGCAGTTCTTGGGCGGTTTTGGGGCCGATGTTTTTGACGCCGGGGAGGTTGTCGCTGGTATCGCCGACTAAGGCTAAGAAGTCGGGGATTTGGGCGGGTTCTACGCCAAACTTAGCTTTGACGGCTTGGGGGGTGAGCTTTTCAGCGGGGGCCTTGCCTCGGGAGGGGCGGTACAGCGTTACCCGCTCATTTACCAGTTGAGCAAGGTCTTTGTCGGTAGAGAGAATCCAAATTTCCTGAGTGTCGGGGTGCGCCTGAGCGGCGCGGGTCCAGGAGGCTATGAGGTCATCCGCTTCGTAGCCCGGTACTTCGGCCTGATAGAAGTTGAGGGCTTCCAAGATGCTCCGAAGGGGGGGTAGGCTGGATACCAGGTCCTCAGGCGGGGGCTGCCGATGAGCCTTATATGCAGCCAGCTCCGCCTCCCGAAAAGTAGGCTCTGGACTATCCCACGCAATACCTACATGCGTAGGTTCAAACTCCCCCATCACTTCCAAAAGCGTACTCAAAAACCCAAATAGCACCGAAGTGTTGAAGCCCTCTGCATTGCGGAGGGGGCGTTCCTGAAAGGCAAAAAAAGCTCGGTAGGCCAAGCTCATGCCATCCACTAAGAGGACGCGCATGAGGGAAAGTTACAGCGTTTTTTGGGAGGGGTGGGGGGAAGGGGTTTTCTTTTTTGGGCGGGGGGGGGGGGGGGCGGCGGGGCCCCCCCCCCCCACCCAAAAAAAAAACAAAAAAAAACCAACAAACAAAAAAAAAAAAAAACAAACCAGCACACAAAGCACGAGA
>JAVVHK010000104.1:0-6019 GCA_032249525.1 Bacteroidota bacterium
CTTCGGGGTGGGCTTTGAGAGATTCAAGGAATTTTGCTGGATCCGAGGCCTGGAGCCGAATTAATGCCACTAAGGAAAAGCCCAGCTTCTGAGGGTCTAAAATGAGTTTTTGCCCCTTGATCACGCCCCAATCTTCTTGCAAGCGCCTTACACGCATGTAGATGGTCCCAATGGAGACGTTGAGTTTTTCTTTAATCTCCGTGTAGGAGCCTGCCGGATTCTCGGCCAAGGCCTTTAGGATTTCCCAATCCAGCCTGTCCATGCTTTTCCTTCGCATTCTCATAGGCTTAGGCGTTTGGTTTTGATAAACAAAACCAATCACTGCAAAGTTACAACTTTTCCAAGAATGCAAGGCCTAAGCGGAGGAGTTTCGGAGAACACCCGTTCTCCACAGTTTCTCAAACTTCGTACCTTTGTTCTTATGATACCCTACTCAAGCCCGAAGAAGAGTAACTTGACGGATTATGTTTATGCCAACCTGCCGGTATCGGAATTGATTGAGCACACGCTTAAAGCGCAGCAAGGGGCTTTGGCTGAAAATGGCGCTCTGGTGGTACGGACGGGGGAATTTACGGGTCGGGCCCCAAAAGACAAATTCATAGTACGTGATAGCTTTACCGAAGACCAGATTTGGTGGGGCGAAGTGAATAATCCCCTTCCAGCAGAAAAGTTTGAGATTCTTTATCAGCGGGTACGGGCCTACCTTCAGAATAAGACCCTTTACTTGCGGGATGTTTATGCGGGCGCTTCACCCAAGTATCGTTTGCGTATTCGGATTGTCAACGAATGGCCTTGGCATAACCTCTTTGTGCGCAATCTTTTTATAGAGCCTACGGCGGAAGAGCTGGATAGCTTTGAGCCGGACTATCTGATGATAGTGGTGCCGGGGTTTCGGGCTGAGCCCGCTATTGACGGCACTCGCCAACATAACTTTACTGTTCTCAACCTCTCTCGGCGAATTATTCTGATTGGTGGCACGGGCTATGCAGGAGAAATGAAAAAGAGCGTCTTCACCCTCCTTAATTACCTTCTTCCCCAGCGGGGGGTGATGCCAATGCACTGCTCGGCCAATATGGGGCCCAATGGGGATGTGGCGCTTTTTTTTGGGCTTTCGGGGACAGGCAAGACTACTCTGTCTGCCGACCCTAACCGCCGTCTGATTGGCGATGATGAGCACGGCTGGGACGAAGAAGGAATCTTCAACTTTGAGGGGGGATGCTATGCCAAGTGCATCAACCTCTCTGCCGAAAAAGAACCCCAAATCTGGGCAGCTATCCGCTATGGCACCGTGGTGGAAAACGTCACTTTCTATCCTGATTCGCGGGTGATCAACTTTGACGATGCCTCTATTACGGAAAATACGCGGGCAGCGTATCCGCTAAGCTATGTACCGGGGGCGGTGATTCCTTCGGTGGGGGGGCATCCGCAAAATATTTTTCTTTTGACGGCTGATGCCTTTGGGGTATTGCCGCCCATAGCGCGCCTGACAAAGGCCCAAGCCATGTATCATTTCCTTTCGGGCTATACCGCTAAGGTTGCTGGCACAGAAGCAGGCATCAAAGAGCCCCAAGCCACCTTTTCTGCGTGCTTTGGTCAAGCCTTTTTACCCCTACATCCCACCCGGTATGCGGAGCTTTTCGGCCAAAAGATCAACACCCACGAAGTGCGGGTTTGGCTCATCAATACGGGCTGGACTGGGGGGCCTTATGGCGTGGGACGGCGCATGCCACTTCCCTATACCCGGGCTATGATCCAAGCCGCCCTTTCGGGAGCCCTGGACCATGTGCCCTACGAGATAGAACCCGTCTTTCGCTTAGCCATCCCGAAAGAAGTGCCCGGCGTACCCTCCGAATATCTTTTCCCCCGAAATACCTGGCCTGACCCCAACGCCTACGACAAACAAGCCGCCCACTTAGCTACCCTCTTTCGGGAAAATTTCCGCAAGTACGAGAGCTTTGCTTCTGACGAGATTCGGAGCGCACAGCCCGAACCCTCTGCGGTCTATTCCGCCTAATGCTGAAAGACCCCATCCGGGTCATCGGCGCCCGCCAAAATAACCTCAAAAACCTCACTTTATCCCTACCGCGCCACCAGCTTATTGTCTTTTGCGGGTGGAGCGGCTCGGGGAAAAGTAGCCTTGCGTTTGATACCATTTATGCGGAGGGATTTAGCAGCTATGTAGAGAGTTTGAGCACTTACATTCGGCAGTTTTTGCCGAGACTACCTCGGCCGCAGGTGGACCGCATAGAGGGATTGGCGCCGGCTATTGCCCTTTCTCAAAATCGCTTTACGGGCGGCATGCGCTCTACGGTGGCTACCCTAACAGACCTCTATCCTTATCTGCGGTTGCTCTTTGCGCGAGTGGGCACGCTCTATTCCCCTATAAGTGGCCTTCCCGTTGAAAGATACACGCTGGAAGATGTGTTGCAATTCATTCTCCAACAGCCCGAAGGAACCCTCATTTATATTCTCCGCCCCTTAGTAGGCGAAGGGCCCCTGGAAGAGCGCTATCGCCGGCGCATAGAAGAAGGGCAGGATCGGTTTTTCTACAGGGGGACGCTCTACGAGCTACCCGAAGAACCCCCATTCCCCTTAGAGGAGGAGCTCTTTGAAGTCGTAGATCGGATTTTTCTGGACCCGACAGAAGTAGACCTGCGCGCCCGCATCATGGAAAGCCTGGAAGAAGTCTGGTACGCCCACGAACGCACCGTCTGGATACATATCGCTGGTAAAGGCGACTTTATCTTTCGGGGCCACCTCCATGCCGACGGATACACCTTTCGGGAACCTACCCCCGAACTCTTCAACTTTCTCAGCTCTTACGGCTCCTGTCCCCACTGCCATGCTCGCGGCAGGGCGCTGAGCCTTCGGGAGGAAGCGGTCATCCTCGATCCGCGTCGCAGCTTGAAAGAAGGTCTGGTCGCGCTATGGACGCTGCCGATCTTTGATGAGCATGTTCCCTCTTACTTAGAGGCTCTTGGGCAGTATATTCCCTTGGACTTGCCGTATTATCGGTATTCTACGCAGCAAAAGCGCCTTCTCTGGTGGGGCGACCCGCTGAAAAAAATCCCCGGTATTTTTTCCACGTTTACTTGGGCGCAGAGGAGCTCTCCCAGTCAGTGGCGGTATGATTTAGCGGCTTTTCAGGGGGAGGGGCCGTGTCCGGTGTGCGAAGGGACGCGGTTACACCCCGATACTCGCTGGATACGAATCGCAGACCGGAGCCTGCCGCAAGTACTTTCGCTTTCTATAGAGGAGTTTGCGGCTTACCTTGCCAGCATAGACCTACCGGAGCCTCGCCGCTCCATTGCTAAGCCTCTTTTAGAGGAGCTCACGCATCGGACGCAGTTTCTCTTGGAGGTGGGTTTAGGCTATCTTACGCTGGACCGAGCCGCCGAAACCCTCTCAGGCGGCGAAAGCCAACGTATCCAGTTGGCAGCCACCTTAGGAGGCCAGCTAACCGGCGCTATCTATGTGCTGGATGAGCCTACGATTGGCCTCCATCCCCGCAATACCGAACAGCTCCTTTCAGCCGTGCGCAAGCTCCAAGCCGCCCCCAATACCGTCATCGTCGTGGAGCACGACCCGCTCTTCATCCGTTCAGCCGACTGGATAGTTGAGCTCGGCCCCGAAGCCGGCGAAAACGGCGGAAAAATCGTCTTTGAGGGCACCTTCCAGCAGCTCCTCCAAAGTGATACCCACACCGCCCGCTACTTCCGAACACCCCCACCCCCCCTACCCCACCCTCAATCCTACCACACCTTCCTTGAAATCCAAAACGCTTGCCTACATAACCTCAAAAACATCTCGGTTCGTTTCCCCCTGCCGGCCTTTTCTGTTGTAACCGGTGTGAGCGGCTCCGGCAAAACCACCCTGATTTTTCACCTTTTGGCTCGGCATGTACAGGGGCTTTTGCTGATAGCGCCCCGGCCTTATCAGACGAGCTGGGCTACTTTTCACCTGCCTGAACGAGCCTTTTCCCGAATAGAAGTGCTCTCCCAAGATAACCTACCCCGCAATCGCCGCTCGGTCATCGCTACGGTAAGCGGCATTTACGATAGTATCCGGGAAATCTTTCATCTGGCTTCGGAGCGACAAGGCACGCCTTACCCCGCTTCGTATTTTTCTTTCAATGTGGAGGGCGGCCGCTGTGAAACCTGCAAAGGAGAAGGAGTCATCGTGCGTCCCATGCAGTTTTTGGCGGATATTCGTCTCCCATGTCCCACTTGCCAGGGTCGCCGCTTCCAACGTCCCATCTTAGAGGTGGAAATAGAAAAAAAGTCCATCAGCGATGTATTAGAAATGACGGCCACCGAAGCTCGGAGCTTCTTTAAATCCCTTAGAGGCTATCCCCAAAACCTCCTCAGCGATATTGAACAAGGGCTTTCCCTTCTGGAAGAGCTGGGGCTGGGCTATCTCCGCTTAGGCCAAAGTACCGTAGAACTTTCTGGTGGGGAGGCCACTCGCCTACGGCTATTGCCGTACCTTTTGCCGCACGCAGCGCCAACGTTATTTCTCATAGACGAACCCACCGTAGGTCTGCACTATGACGATGTGAAGCGGCTGGTGCGGGCCTTTCGCAAACTGGTAGAGGCCGGACATAGTCTAATTGTGATTGAGCACAATCTAGACCTCATTGCGCAGGCCGATTGGGTGGTGGACTTAGGACCTGAAGGAGGCGATGGCGGCGGAGAAGTCCTCTTCCAAGGACCCGTGCGAGACCTTCTACATCACCCTACAAGTTATACGGCCCAAGCCCTACGAGCGCTGTATGAGCATAGGTCTCTTTGAAGACGAGCAGGCCCATTTAGGGTTTCTCCCCATTACCCGTACGCGCCCTCTGTGGCAGGTATGGTGGGGCATGGACCGCCTCATCCACAAATGGGCCCGTTACTATGGCTGGGAAGTAACCGCCCTATGGCCCCCCATAAACCCTCTCCTCCGCCCCCTTTACCCAGCCCAACTACCCGCTGCCGAGGATGCGAAAAGCTTACGTTCCTTCCTGTGGATCAATACACGCCTACTCCCATGGACACCTGAACTCCCTCGCATAGCAGAAGCCTTACCCCCTCAAAGCGCCTACCTGTACAACAACGAAATCCTTATGGCCCGAGGAATGCCCCCCACTACGCAAGAATTCCAATGGAAGCAGGAATATGTGCAACGTTTCTTTACCCTTCTTCCCTGGCCGCAAGAAGTGCATCCGATCCTACTCCAAAGTATCACCGACCTTTTCCAGTACAATGGGCAGGTGATAGAGGCGGATTGGCAACACCTTTCTGAGAAGTCAGCTCCCTTGCCGCCTTATCCAGCGATCCGAGGAAAGGACAATATCTATGTAGCTGAGGGGGCCCGGGTGGACTGGGCCTTCATAGATGCAATGGATGGCCCCTTATACATAGGACCCGGAGCTCACATTCAGGATGCGGCGATCGTGGGGCATCACAATACGATTGGCCCTAAGAGCATGGTTACCTCGGGCACCCGCCTGCGCACGCACAATAGCTTGGGACCTCTCTGTAAAGTCGGCGGAGAAATCGGTCAAACGACCTTTTTAGGCTTTTCTAATAAGGTGCATGAAGGCTTTATGGGGCATTCCATTATTGGCGAGTGGTGCAATATTGGCGCTGGCTCTAATACCTCTAATCTCAAAAATACCTACGGTCCGGTGCGGCTATATGATGTAGCATCGGGGGAGCTTCGGGATACGGGTTTGCAGTTTTGTGGTTTGGTGATGGGGGATTATGCGCGATGTGGGATACAGACGGCTTTTACGACGGGGTGTGTGGTGGATGTGGGGGCGAATGTGGTGGGGACGGGTTTTACGCCGAAGTATGTGCCGGCCTTTTACTGGGGGAATGGGGAGGTGTGGGATTTGGAGGGCTTTTTGCGGATGGTGGAGCGGGTGAAGGCACGGCGGGGGGAGAAAGTGAGTGCAGAAGAACGGATGATGATAGAGGGCTTGTATAGGGCATTGGTGGGGGGGTGAGCGGGTTTTATACTAAACTATTTTGCGGGG
>JAVVHK010000105.1:0-5990 GCA_032249525.1 Bacteroidota bacterium
ATATAGTTACCCCATTTTGGCATATTAGAAGGCTAATAGCTTTTCAATGGCCGCTTGCAGACGACCCCAAGGCAAAAATGCCGCTTCCAGTGTCAGACTAAATGGCACCGGCGTATCCAGCGAAGCTACCCGCACGACTGGCGCATCCAGTTCCTGAAATAAAAACTCCCCTATCCAAGCGGCTATTTCAGCGCCCACTCCCGCCGTATAGGTGCCTTCGTACAGCACAAGGACTCGGTGGGTTTTGCATACGCTTTGAGAGACGAGCTCCCGGTCCCAAGGCAGAAGGGTACGCAAGTCTATAATCTCCATATCTACGTGGGGCATTTCTTGCTGGAGTTGGAGGGCTTTGACTACGCCCATGCCGTAGGTGATGAGGGTGAGGTCTTTTCCGGGTTTGGCGATGCGGGCTACGCCTAAGGGGAGGTTGTAATAGGTTTCGGGGACGGGGTCTTGGACGCTGCGGTAGAGGGCCTTATGCTCAAAAAAGAGCACGGGGTTGGGGTCTAAGAAGGCGGTGGTTAAGAGACCTTTGGCATCGTAGGCGGTGGCGGGATAGACGATTTTTAGGCCGGGCACCCCCATGAAGATACCCTCTAAGCTCTGAGAGTGAAAAGGTCCTGCTCCTACACCTGCCCCCGTAGGCAGGCGAATAACCACTTTGGCCGGGACACCCCAGCGATAGTAGTTTTTAGCGAGGTTATTGATGATCTGGGTGAAGCCATAGCTCACAAAGTCGGCAAACTGCATTTCCACCATGCTGGGGATGTCGCGCAGGGCTAGGCCGAGCGAAGCGCCCAGGGGGGCCGACTCGGAAATGGGAGTATTGCGTACGCGGCTTTTGCCGAAACGTTCCACAAATCCTTCGGTTACTTTGAAGACGCCGCCATACTCGGCGATATCTTGGCCCATGAGGATGAGGCGGGGGTCTTTTTCCATGGCTTGGCGCAGGCCTTCGGAGATGGCATCTACGAAGCGCAGGACCCGCTGACCGGGATCGGGAGGAGGTGGCGTCAAAGGCGTTGTGAGGGGCGCATACACACTGGCTTCCTCGTAGGCGGGATCAGGTACAGGGTCGGGCTCTGCCAGCACGGGCGCTATCTCCGCCTGAATATGCGCCCGCAGCTCCTTACGAAGGTCCTGAATGGCTTTTTCCGTTAAAAGCCCCTCCAAAAGCAGAAAGCGCTCATAGTTCAGAATCGGGTCTTTTCGGCCCCATTCTTCAAAGAGGTGTTTAGGGACATACTTTGTGCCGGAGGCTTCTTCATGGCCCCGCATGCGAAAGGTCATAGCCTCTATGAGGAAGGGCCGCCGTTCTTGCCGAGCCCGCTCCGCATAATGCCGAATCGTCTTATAGACGGCCAGGACATTATTGCCTTCTTCAATGGTGTAGCCTTCCATGCCGTATCCTACGGCCCTGTCGGAGAGGCGCTTACATCGGTACTGTTCGCTGGTGGGGGTGGAGAGGGCGTAGCCGTTATTCTCAATGAGGAAGAGCACGGGGAGGTCCCATACGCTGGCGAGATTAAGCGCTTCATGGAAGTCGCCTTCACTCGTGCCTCCATCCCCGATAAATGCTAAGGCGATGTAGGAGGCATTTTCTAAGTTGCTGGCTAAGGCGACGCCATCGGCTACGGGTAGCATAGCCCCTAAGTGCGAAATCATCCCAATGACCCGATACTCCGGGGCTCCAAAATGGAAGGAACGTTCCCGTCCCCGGGTAAAACCCGAAGCTTTCCCTTGCCACTGGGCAAAGAGCTTGCGCAGAGGCATGCCCCGCGCGGTAAAGACCCCGAGGTTGCGGTGCAGAGGGAAGATATAGTCTTCGGGAGAAAGAGCGAGGGTAGCACCGACAGCAATCGCTTCCTGGCCGATGCCGGAGAACCACTTGCTGATTTTGCCTTGGCGCAGGAGGGAGAGCATTTTTTCTTCTATCAGGCGGGCGTAGAGCATTTCCCGATAGAGACGTAGGAGGAGGTCGGCGTCCAGGCCCGTAGCGTCGTAGTGGAAGAGGGGCTTATCTACCGCTACGGTAGCCATAGATCAGGGATTTTGTGGGGCTGGAGCCGGAGATGGGGTCTGAGAGGGGCCACCGGATGGAGGCGTAAAAGGCTGGGTATTAACAACATCGGCCACCCGGGGCCGCCGTTCATCTAAACTACTCTTAGAGAGACTGTACACAGCGTGAATGAGAAAAGTCAGCACAATAAGGGCGCCAAAAAGGGTCCAAGTCGCTTTTTCAGCGAAGTCGGCTGCCTGCCGAACCCCCAAGAGCTGCGAGGCCTGCGCCACCCCTTGAATATCCGTCGCTAAACCCCCTCCCTTCCCCTGCTGAATGAGCACCAAAAGCGTCAAGAGAATCGCATCAATCACTAAAAGTCCTACGAGGATGCCGATGAGCCACGCCATTGCCCAAAGGTAGGCAAAAACTTTTGACGTGGGAGGGGTCGGCTTCTAAGCCCCCTGCCCTTTCCATAAAAAGCCCTAACATTGCATCAATGGAGGTGCTTCGTCCGGCAGGTTTGACGCCTGTGGGCCCTTATAGCCCAGCCGTGCGGGTAGGCCCGTGGGTATTCCTCTCCGGCCAAATCGCCCTAAACGAACAAGGCGAGTTAGTCCGTACTACCTTAGAGGCCGAGATCGCCCAGGTTTTGACCAACCTGAAAGCTGTGCTCAAAGCCGCTAACTTAGAGCCCAGTCACCTCGTAAAAGTCTCTATTTTTCTCACGGACATGGCGTTTTTTCCGATGGTGAATGCGGAGTATGAGAAGCTTTTTCCTGATGGGCGGTATCCGGCTCGAGAGACGGTGGCCGTGGCGGCCTTACCTAAAGGCGCTCGCATAGAAATAAGCGGCATTGCTTACGATCCGCGTGGGTAAGCGAGTCGTACTCGGTTTAATACTTCTAAGTGGCTGTTGGGGGCAGACTCTTTCCGAGACTCCCCCCCGGTGGAGAGATACTGCCCTGGTCCTTCGCCAGATGAGGCCGGACACCTTGTATCCCTTTTATGAGGTGGAGCACGATACCCTTTTTTTAGCGGCCCACTTATTACGTTTTTGGCAGAAGCTTGCTGCTGGAGAGAAAGTGCGTATTCTCCACATTGGGGACTCGCATATTCAGGGGGATGTGCAGGGCCGGGAAATCCGAAAAAGGTTATATGCCCTGTGGGGAGTGGGGGGGAGAGGGTATGTCTTTCCGTATGCGTTGGCGGGGACCAGCTCTGCGTATGATTATGTGAGTGGGGGTGAAGGGCAATGGTTATATGCGCGTAGTGTACAGCCGGTGCCCGCCTTACCCTTAGGCGTGACGGGTGTAGCGATTGGCACGTATGATCCTTCTGCGGTGTGGCGACTGCGCTGGGCCCCTGAATATGCCCCCGTCGCTTCACCCTCCACCCAAATCGGCCTCCTTACTCGCACCCTAAAAGAAATCCAACTTCGCCTCACCTATCACGATAGTGCCGCTCCCATTATAGCGACCCTTCCGGCGGGGTATCAGCTCTCTTGGCTAACTCCCCAAAAGGATATCCTGTTTTTGGAGGGGCGCTTCTCCTGGGAGGGCGGAGATAGCTTAGGATATGCTGAGCTACAAGGGATATTTTTGGAAGATACGGGCCGAGTTTCTTACTACACCATGGGCGTCAATGGCGCTCGTCTGAAAGACTTTCCGACCCTTCCCCTGCTCAAAGAGAGTCTTCGGCTTTTGAGACCAGACTTGGTGGTGATAGATTTAGGGACGAATGACTTGTATGGCTTGGAGGGAGGGCTGGTAGGGTACAAGGCCGCTCTGGAAGCCTCCATAGATACGATTCGGCAGGCTTTGGGTGAGGTGGATATTTTGGTGACGACGCCAATGAGCTTTTATCGGCGGATGCGGCCAGTAGCAGAGCTAAAAGCCGCTTCTCAGATTGCGCGCTGGGTCTGTGTCCAGAAAGGAGTAGCCCTGTGGGATGCGGCCGCCCTACTGGGCGATATTAAGGATTGGCGGCTGCGCGGTCTGGCCCACCCCGATATGGTGCATCTTTTGCCTGCAGGTTATGCCCACAAAGGACAGCTCTATGTAAGGGCTTTTCTGCACGGCTACTGGAAATATCTTACTAACCAGCTCACACCTCCGGCCGAAGAGGGGCGTAGTTTGAGTTTACCCGACTCGCTCTTAGTAGTGCGCCCTATCCCGGCGACGCCAGTTTTCAGTCAGTGGGGAGAAGCTCGTTCGCCCACCCATAACGTTTCTCCCCAAACTTATGCCCCCCCTAAACCCAGCTACATCTATCATAAGGTTCGTCCCGGGGAAACCTTAGGGAGTATAGCTCAGCGTTATCGGGTAAGTGTGCGGGCCATTCAGCAGGCAAATGGCTTGCGGGGGAGCTTGATTCGGGCGGGCCAGACCCTGCGTATTCCTACGGCTCAGGGGGCTATCTCCGCTCCTTCGGCGAATTCTTCGGCGACTGCTTCATCCTCTGCTTCGGGGCGTCGGTATCATCAGGTGCGGCCCGGCGAATCCCTTTGGAGTATTGCTCAGCAGTACAAGACCAGTGTAGAGACCCTCCGGCGTCTCAATAATCTCGCTCCTCACCAGGCTATCCATCCGGGTCAAAAGCTCCTCATTCCATGAGGGCGCGGGCCATTTCAAATATCTCTTTCCACATGGGCCAGGTGAGTCGGCCTGTAAAAGTATTTTGCTGGCTGGGGTGATAACTAGAGAGTAGTTTGATACCGCTGGGCGATTCGTGAAGCGCTCCATGATGAAAGGGGGGCTTGGGGCGAAGGTCTAATAGGCGGGCGGCGCTCTGGTGGGCTATGGCTCCCAGCGCAAGGATGACCTTTAGAGAGGCTCGGAGCTCCTGCCATTCTCGCAGAAGGTAAGGTTGGCAGGCCTGGATTTCCTCAGGAAGGGGTTTATTGTGAGGGGGGGCGCATCGCACTACGGCTGAAATGAAGACGCCATAGAGTCTAAGGTTGTCGTTGGGGCCTTTGCTTTCTGGGGCGGAGCTGAGGCCGATCTCGTAGAGGGCTTGGTAGAGCCATTGACCGGAGCGGTCGCCGGTGAACATACGGCCGGTGCGATTAGCCCCATGAGCGGCTGGCGCCAGCCCAATAATCCAAAGCCGCGCCTGCGGATCGCCAAACCCCGCTACTCCCTTCGCATGATAAGACCAACCCTGAAAGCGGCGGGGCGGCCGCTGCGCCACCGCCTCCCGATAAGCCACCAGCCTCGGACATGCCCGACAAGCTATAATCTCTCTGCCTAACTCTTCTGTCCAGCTCACACCCGCTCAAAAGTAATCTCCGCCGGCTGAGCCCCATACAGCGATTCTATGACTCGGCTCCGGTAAGTAAAAATCGCCCGCAAACGAGGCCGAATCAAAAAAGGATGCACCAGCCGCCCCACCGCGCCCAGCGGAAGGAGATAATGCACCTCATCTTCCATGAGGGTGGCTTCGCCTTGACGAGTGAAGATATGCCGATGATGCCAAAAGCGATAAGGCCCAAACCGCTGCTCATCTACGAAAAGGGCCCATTCCCGATCCGCCGCCGGCGGATGTAAATGCGTAATCTCCGTAACCCACGAGACGGGAATACCCCAAAGAGGCCGCACCGTATAGACGATGATTAGGCCGGGCGTCATTTCCGAAGGGACGGCCGAACGAATAACAAAGCCCATATCGGGCGGCGTAATGCGAGCCAGGTTTTCTGGGCGCAGGAAAAAGGGCCAAATCGCCTCTAAAGGCTGGGGAATAAGCTGGCGACTATACAGGCGATACATCCAAAGCCTTTACTAACCAAAATTAGGGCTAAGGGAGTTTATGCGGGGGCGGGGCTGGGTGGGGTTATACCATTTTGAGGCCAAGGCTTTCTTAATGCGAGGAGGGGATGGGCGCGCCCTCACAGCGGCGGGGGGGGCCCCCAGGGGGGGGGGGCCCCCCCCCCAAAAAAAGAAATAAAACAAAAAAAAATAAGTTTTGTTAGGGGGCCCACGCCAAACAGAAC